>JAJYGW010000417.1 GCA_021790615.1 Actinomycetes bacterium
TCCGTACACATCGGGCACGCCGAGGCTCCGGAGCCCAGCGCGGTCCGCTTCCTCGAGGACCTCGGGGGCGAGCCGCATCGAGGGGTCGAACGCCCACTCACGTTCGCGATCGGCGACGATGAAGGGCACGAGCACCCTGTCCACGTACCGGCGGCAGGTCTCGCGCATCGCCAGCTGCTCCTCGGTGAGCGTGCCGTCATCGAGGTCAAATACACTGTTCAGGTCGGTCTCCCCTCGTCGTCGCGGTGGGTGGCATGCGTCCGTCGTGCTGGCATCGCGTGTGCCCGCCCTCCAAGTCCCGCCAGCTTCGGTCTTGTGCGGCCCGGAGCTTAGAGCGTCGGCGGCCAGCCTCGGGGGTGATCTGGACGTCTCCGGGGCAGCCTCGGACCGCTGCGGACGACCCGGGAGCCGCCGGTGCAGAGAGGGTGGTGCCAGGACTGGACCCGACCGGACTGCATGCTCGGCAGCGTCGTGACCGACTGGGTACCGACTGGGTAAGGACGCTCTCGCCCTCGCTCGGCGACAGTCAGCGGCAGCGGGCCGGCAGGAGCTCGACGATCCACAGAGGAGGTGGAACGAGGACGAGAGCCTGAAGGTCGGCCGCTACGCGGTCTCCTACCGGGGTGTACGAGAGCTCCTGAACGTGTGTACGGAGACACCGGAATCGGCAGCTGGGGCGAAAAGTGGTTCTCACCAGGGTGAATGTTCAGCCCTCACTGGACTGGAGCGGGCGACGGGAATCGAACCCGCGTTCTCAGCTTGGGAAGCTGATGTTCTGCCGCTGAACTACGCCCGCGAGCCGGCGTCACACTATCGTCTTGCACGCCATGGATCCTTCCGACTGCGCCAGAGGGGTGGCGCAACGGCCGGGTCCGCGTCCGGGCCGATGGTTGTCGCGACGGCCTTCGCCCGAGCGTGCACCTCGGTCGCCGGGTGGTTGCTGCGGGAGCAGGTGCCGCGCCGGAGACCTGCCGGCACCGCTCTTCACCGCGTGAGCCCGCTGGCGAACCGCCCGAGCTGCCATAGGAGGACTCGTGCCAGTCAGGATCGCCGTAGGCATGGTGGTGACCGTGGTCTGTGTCGCGGTCGCCGGCCGCCGCTTCCACTGGATCTCCCGGCTCGTTCGTAGTGGGCAGGCCGCCCCTGAGCGGTTGCGCCGCGACTTGGGCCGGAAGGCCGAGGCGGAGGTGACCGAGGTCGCCGGACAGCGGAAGCTCTTGAAGTGGACGGTTCCCGGGCTGGCTCATTTCTTCACGATGTGGGGATTCATGATCCTGCTCTTCACGATCGTCGAGGCGTACGGAGACCTCTTCCAGCCGGGCTTCCATTTTCCTGGGATCGGGACGTCGCCCGTGCTCGGCTTCATCGAAGACTTCTTCGCCACCGCGGTCCTCGTCGCGCTCGGCGTGTTCACGGTGATCCGCCTCAAGAACGCCCCGTCGAGGAAAGAGCGGGCTTCGAGGTTCTACGGCTCGCACACCGATGCCGCCTGGTTGACGCTCCTTTTCATCTTCGGCGTGATCGCGAGCCTGCTTCTTTACAGGGGTGCGCAGGTCGACACGAAGCCGAGTCAGTTCCCCTACGGAGATTGGGCGTTCGCCTCGCACGTGATCGGGGCGGGTCTCGCAGGACTGGGGCACGGGGTGGACGGCACGCTGGCGACGACGTTCCTCCTCCTCAACGTCGCGATCATCAGCGGGTTCCTCGTGTTCGTCTCGTACTCGAAGCACCTGCACATCTTCGTCGCGCCTTTCAACGTGGCGTTCTCGCGCCGCCCGCGCGCCCTCGGCGGGCTCGACAAGACCCCCGACATGGACATGGAGAACGTGACGGAGGACACCGTCTTCGGTGCCGGCTTCATCGAGAACTTCACGTGGAAGCAGATGCTGGATTTCGTGACGTGCACGGAGTGCGGAAGGTGCCAGTCGGTGTGCCCGGCGTGGAACACGGGCAAGCCGCTGTCCCCCAAGCTCGTGGTCATGGCACTGCGCGACAACATGTTCTCCCAGTCGTCGCGCCTGCTCGCGCGGAAGGCCGCCCCGGCCGCCGCAGCGGGGCAGGACGGCTCGCCGGACGGTCGAGCCCAGGGCGGCGGTCACGGCGAGGTTGCCACCGCCGAGGCCGAGGCACTGGTGCCGGGCGTCATCGAGCCCGACGTGCTCTGGGCCTGCACCACGTGCGGCTCCTGCGTGGAGCAGTGCCCCGTCGACATCGAGCACGTCGACGCGATCGTCGACATGCGCCGCTACCAGGTCTTGATGGAGTCGAGCTTCCCGCACGAGGCCGGTCTCATGCTGCGCAACGTCGAGAGCCAGGGCGACCCCTGGGGGCTCGGCAGCTCGAAGCGGACCGAGTGGACCCAGGCGCTCGAGTTCGAGGTGCCGGTGGTCGGGGACATGATCCCCGACGACATCGAGTACCTCTACTGGGTCGGTTGCGCAGGAGCGCTCGACGAGCGGGCCCGTCGTCAGGTGCAGGCGACGGCGCGGCTGCTGCACCGGGCTGGGGTCCGCTTCGCGATCCTCGGGCCGAAGGAGAGCTGCACCGGAGACCCGGCGCGCCGCATCGGCAACGAGTACCTCTACCAGGAGCAGGCGAAGGCCAACATCGCGACCCTCGCCGCAGCGGGCGTGAAGAAGATCGTCGCGACGTGCCCGCACTGCTTCAACACCCTGAAGAACGAGTACCCGGCCCTCGGCGGCAGTTACGAAGTCGTGCACCACGCTGAGCTGCTGGACCACCTCGTGCGTGCCGGGAAGATCGTCCCGGGCGCCGGCTACACGGGCACCGTCACGTACCACGACCCCTGCTACCTCGGGCGGCACAACAGGGTCTTCGACGAGCCGCGGACCGTCATCGACGCGATCCCTGGTGCCCGCAATGTCGAAATGCGCCGGTGCAGGGAACGGGGCTTCTGTTGCGGCGCAGGGGGGGCGCGGATGTGGATGGAGGAGAGCATCGGAACCCGCGTGAACGTGGATCGGACCCTCGAGGCGCTCGGCACCGGCGCGGACGTCGTGTCGACCGCCTGCCCCTACTGCATGATCATGCTGGACGACGCGGTTCGGGCCAACGGCAAGGAGGAGTCGGTCCGGGTCCTCGACATCGCGCAGCTCGTCGAGGAGTCCATGCACCTGCCCGAACCAGCCGGACCGGGACGCGGCGCCGCCACCTGGACTGGCACCACCCAGCCGGCCGAGGGCTGAGCCGCCGGATCCGACCCGGCTGCCGCCGACCGCGGTGGGGCCGACCGGGCCGCGGCTGCCGCCACCGACCCGGCTGCCGCCACCGACCCGGCCGATCCCCTCAGCGTTGCGTGACGCCGTAGGCGTGCGTCGGGTGCAGGCGGGCGACAAGTCGACGTTCGGTGACCATGGTCTCCCGGTACTCGGACCAGTCGGGGTGGTCCTCGCCGCGGATCGCACGGTAGAGCTGGACGAGCTCTTCGACGGTCGAGTCATCAGCCGCCGCTGCGACGGGCGAGAGCTCCGCAGTGGCATCGAGCACCACGTAGGACCAGAACGACTCACCGGGGACGTAGAGGGAGGCGAACGGCTCGCGCCGAAGGTTCTTCGTCTTCGCCCGGGTGTCGGTGATGGAGATCCGGACCACAGGGTCGGGCTCTCCGCTGCGCTGGCTCCCGCTCACATGGCTCCCGCTCACATGGCTGCCGCTCACGTGGTACAGAATGTTCGAGAGCTGGGGTCGGCCGTCCGCCCGGCGGGTGACCAGCACCCCCTGCGAGTGCTCGCGTGCGAACTCCAGGCCGGCGCTCAGCTCCACGAGGAGCTCACCAGAGTGCGATGGGAACGGGCGCCCCGGAGGAAGGCTTCCGCATTCGGCCGGCCGCGGCGCAGAGCGGTGCGGTGAGCAGCGCAGCGGCGTCGAAGCGCATGCGCGGCTGTCCTCGAGAGCGACATCGAGGGAAGGTCCGAGCTCTTCATGCGTCCAACCACGGAGAGCAGGCTACCGCCGGGAGAGCCGGGAGAGCCGGGAGAGCATTGGCGCGATGTCGAGCGTTCCTCCCATGCCCCACGTCCACGGGGCGTCTGCGGGCGACAATGTTTCACCCGTGTGAACGGCGGTTTTCGTGTGTGAGAACACCTGTCGTTACGGACCGTTCCCTCTCGCCTGTCCGGGAGCGCCGGAATACGCTGCCGCGGTGACGAATGTCCAACGTCCGACCACGCCCGACGGGGCCGGATCGACCCGCTTCCTCGACAGGCTGAGCAGCCTGGTGCTCAAACCGCCGGGACCGGCCCAACGAGAGCGCAACGATGACGGGCCGCGCTCCGTCGAAGAACTGGAGCGATCTGCCCGCTCCGCCGACGACAAGGAGCGGCTCGTCGGGCTGCTGGCAGCGCCGTTCGCCGCGGCGATCGCCCTCCTCCTGTACGGCGCGCTCTCGGCCAACGACCCGCCCGCGTACCTGAAGGACGGGCTCGCCAACTCGAAGCACGTCTCGCTGTCCCTCTACGCCGACCTCCTGGGCGTGCTGTTGATCCTGGCGCTCGCCATGCTGGCCACGGCGTGGCTGCGCAAGCGCCTGTTGCTCGGCTGCGCGATGGCGCTGTACGGCTTGGCGGTGTTCAACCTTCGTTATTGGGGCTTCGGCGTGCCGTACGTGCTCTTCGGCGCGTGGCTCATCGTGCGGGCGTACCGCGCCCAGAGGGACCTGCGTGAGGCGACGGGCACGGGACCGGCTCCTGGAGGCGGTCGAGATCGAGGTGCGGGGGTGGGCCCGCCGCGCGCGGTGACGCCCGCTCGGAGCAAGCGGTACACGCCACCTGGCACCACCCGCCGCGGTGGCGGCCGGTTGGGCGCGGGCGAGCGGGAGAGCGTCGCCGAGGGACGGCTGCCGTAGCCGGAGCCAGGTGCCGTAGCCGGAGCCACCGCGGAGGGAAGACCCGGG
>JAJYGW010000215.1:0-443 GCA_021790615.1 Actinomycetes bacterium
GCAACTGCGCCGCCGAGAGCGATCTCCTCGCGGAACTAGGGCTCCCGGGCAGAGCGCCAGACCTCACCGGCGAGGGAGAGGTTGTAGTCCGCCCCGAAGGACAACAGCAGCACTTCGGCCGCGAACGGCACGTAGAACGTGAACCCGGTCACTGTCGCGGTCGAAGGGAACAGGCGCATGACGAGACCGAGAGAGGCCGCGACGACGAGCACGGAAGCCCCCACGAGCACGAGGGGGGCGATGAGCGACCGGAGGAACAGGGCGAGCAGCAGGAAGTCCACGATGATCACCGCCAACGCCACCGTGACGAGGTCCGAGCGCGCGGGATGCGCCACCTCCGCGCTGATCGCGGTGTCGCCGGCGTAGCGGACCGTCGCCCCGGATATCCCGCTCGTGGCGAGGAGGCGATGCATCGAGCCCTCGAGGCGGTCCAGGTCCTCGAT
>JAJYGW010000215.1:453-4884 GCA_021790615.1 Actinomycetes bacterium
CAGCGCTCCCGAAGGGGTCGGACTTGAAGACCACCAGGTAGCGCGCGCTCGGCCCGATCGAGCTCACGAAGACCCCGGCCGGCATCCCGCTGACCTTGTCGGCGGGCCCGACGACGCCGGCCACGCCGGGCTGTCGCCCGAGCAGGCTCTGCAACCGCGAGAGCTTCACCGCGTCGTTCGTCCCTGGGCCGCTCACGAGCACCTCGCTCGGAGCGACGACGCCAGGAGCGAAGCCTTTCCCGGCCGCCTGCATGGCGCGGTGGGTCTGGCTGCTCGAGGAGAGATCGGCGATCAGGTTCACCCCGAGAGAGAGGCGCCCGATCGGAAGGCTCACCCAGACGAGCGCTGCCACGGCGACGAGCACGAGAACACTGCCGATCCAGCGGTTGGCCGCGATCCGCTGCATGCGCAACCGACCGCGACCGCCCTCGGGGGAACCCTTCTTCGGCCAGAGCACGAACCTGCCGAGCAGCCCGAGGGCGGCAGGGAGGAAGGTGACAGCCACGAGCACGGTGACAGACACGGTGATCGTGAGGCCCGCCGCCAGCGACCTGAACAAGTGGAGATGGGCGAGCTCGATGAGAGCGACGCCGGCCGCCACCGTGAAGCCTGCGACGAAGACGATCGGCGTCACCTCCGAGAAGGCGAGCGGGGCTGCCACGGCGCGCCCGCCTCCGGCTGCGAGATGGCGACGGAAGGCGGTCAGGTAGAACACCGTGTAGTCGGTCATGAGCCCGAGCAGGAGCACGACGATGATCGGGTCCAGCTCCGCCGGCACCGTGACGCCGAGGTGGATGGTCGCGAGGGAGAGCAGCCGCTCGGAGACCTCGTACGCGACGGCCGACGCCACCAGCGCGAGCAGTGGGGCGACCACGGAGCGGAAGGTGAGGCCGACGACGAGGAGGAGGATGCCGACGGCGAGCCATTCCACGAGCGAGAGGGAGGAGGAGAGGGCACGGTTCTGTGCCGTCTCCGCTGCATAGGCGCCGGTCACCCCCACGAGGCCATCGGCAGGTTTGCCCAGGTAGCGATGGCCATACTCCTCTGCGAGCACGGTCGCCCGGGCGAAGTTCACCCGCGGCGGGTAGAGAAGGAACGTGAGGGCGGTGTTGGCGCGCCCTCGTAACCCCGAGACGACGCCGCTGTCGTTTGCGACCGGCACGGCACCGCCGATGCCACGCAATCCCGGCAGTGCGTGGCGGTCGAGATCGATCGCGCGCCTGAGCGTGTTGAGCTGCGCACCGGCAGAGAGGCCCTGTGAACGATGCTGGACCACCACCTCCTGGGCGCCGAGAGGGAAGGCGAAGCGCTTCGCGTCGAGGATCTGCGCCTTGATCGCCGGCGAGGAGCGAGAGATGGTGGACCCGATAACGTTGCGCGACCCGATCGGAGCGAGCGGAGGGATGTAGATCAGCGCGGCGCCGGTGGCGACGAGCCAACCGACGATCACGACGGGCGCGAGCCATCGCAGCAGGCGGCTGTAGCGCGGCCGGGCGTGGCGGCCGCCCGGCGCAGCGACGTCGTGGGTCATGGTCAGGGCGTCGGTCTCAGTGACTTCGCGTGGAGTCCGAGCCGATCGAGCTCGGCCTCTGCCAGAGCGTCGTAGCGCTCCGCCTCGAGATCCGCCCAGGGGTCACCGGTCACCGCTTCGAGACGGTGGAACGACAGCGTGGTCACCGCACGATGGGCGAGGAACCTCCGCAGGTCGCCCGCCTCCGATTGCCGGAGAACCTGCATCACACTGCGCGACTCGCGTAGGCGCTGCACGCGAAAGGGCAGGTAGACCGCCAGAACGGGTACCAGCGGGAGGAGCCCCACCACGACGGGCAGCAGCACGCTCAGCTGGTCGATGCTGTTCCCGGTCGAGGCCGCCGTCAGCTCGGTGCTCCGCCCGGTGCGGGAGACACGATGGCCGATGCCGGCGAGACTGCGGCCGATGAAGGGCAGGTGACCGAGGGCCGAGAGCCCGCTGCCGGTCGTCTCCACCGCCCGCCCGGCCGACCGCAGCGTGCCCGGCAGGTGACCGAGGCTGCGCACGTCGAACGCGATCCTCACCGCAACGAAGATCCACCCGGCGACCCAGAGCACCGTGAGGAGGTCGGCCAGCAGCAACGACCGGCGGACGCGCACTCTCACCACGGGTCCCGCCTCGTCAGCCGCCGTCATCTGTCCTCCCGACGTGTCGCTGCCGTGCACCCTTTGCACCTCTCCGGTACCCGGGTGCGCCTCCGGGGCAACTCGGACGCCATGGCAGTGGTCGGGTGACCGCCAGAGGTGGCCACAGGCCGGCCGAGAAGGAAGGGTCGGACGGCCCTACCGTCCGGGCGGGCCGACGAGCACGATCTTGCTGTCACCACCACTCATGAGGAGGAGACCGATGGGTGTGTTCGTGGTCGTGGCTGCCCTCGGGGTGCTCGCCGTCGTCCTGCTCGCTCCGCTCATGCTGCCCGGGACCATCGTCGTCCTTCTGGTCCTCGCCATGGCGTCCTTCCTGCAGCACCACCACCCGCACCGAGGCGTCCACCCGCGCTGAGGTGAGAGGCTGCAGAGGTTCGGCGTCGCTGAGCTGGCTCGGATTCCCGCTCTCTGTCGAGAGAGCGGAGGCGCCCCTCGGGTGCTTCGCCCCGGGCGATCGGACCCGTCCGTCGCGGCGACCGACGCAGGCCGGCACCCTGGTGTGTCGGAGAGCCGATCGGCTCGGGGGCGCTGCGGAGCCGAGTCTCGCTCATCGACGAAGAGGCGGCCGAGGAGACGCCGCCGACTGCTGCCGGCTCGAGTATCCCGACCAAGCGGTGCGGACGCTCTTGGCACGACCTCCGAGGCGAGCCCGGCGAGACAGCCCCGGCGCCGCCGAGGTCCGGCCCTCGCCCGACGAGCAGCGCATAGCGTGCCAGCGGACTTTCGTAGGGCCGTTCGGCCCTAGCTGAGCGATCGACGCTCGGACAGGCTGGGAGATCGAGATGACGATTTCAGGAACAGCGGCGCCGACCCGGACCCGCCGGTGGTCGGCGAGCCGGCCGATCGAATGGGTGACCGCACCCTCTCACCGGAGGCTGCTCACAGCCGTCTCCGGCGTGATGTTCGCTGCCGTCACCGTGCTTCGCTGGTACCTCGAGCACAGCGGCCAGGACGCCGCGCTGCTGTACGTCCTACCGGTGAGCCTCGTCGCCTTGACAGTCGGGCGCCAGGCCGGTCTCGCGGCCGCAACCATCGGTTCGGCTCTGTTCGCCGCCTTCGCCATCCTCCACGGCATCGGGGATCTCGACTTCACCGGCTGGGCAGCTCCCATCTTCACGATGTACCTCGTCGGCGTCGTGCTCGGCGACGTCTGCGAGCGCGCTCGGGAGCGCGAGGAGACAGCAGTGATCCTGGAGGAGCGGCGGAGGCTCCTCGAGGAGCTCTGCGACCGGCAGGATCACGCGCTCCGGATCAGCGACCAGATGGTGCAGGCGGTCGCCGCAGCCCGCTGGCTGATCGACGCGGGTCGCACGGGAGAGGCCCTCGAGGCGCTGACCGCCGCCGTGAGCGACGGCATCGCCGAGCTGACCAAGGCGATGCCTGCCTCCGCCTGCCTGCCGATGTCGAGCGTCAGCTCGTTGCAGGAGGCGCCAGGGAGCTGAGCGAAGGCCGGCGAGCGAGTTGGCCGTGCCCGAACGAGGCTGACGGTCATCCGACTCGGCGCTGCTGGAGCCCCATCGTGATCGGCATGCTCGGCCGAGCCCGGCGCCGGGGCTGCAGCCGGTGGTCGGCGACCTCGACATCGTCACTTCCGCACCGCGCGGCGGGCGGCGGCGCTCCTCGAGCAGGCGGCGCGTGACTTCCTCGGCGGGCTACTGACCTACGCGGACGTCGATCCGCTCGCGCAGCAAGTCGACGTGACCCATGTGACGGGCGTGCTCCTCGATCATGCCGACCGACACCTCGCGCAGCGACGTGAGCCCTCCCCCGCTGCCGTGCTGGTTGAGGGGGTCGTCGCCGGTGATGTCGAGACTGGGCGCTTCGGACACGAGTCGCTCCGCGAAGCCGACCTCCGCCTGCCACGCCTCCTCCACCACGCGGAGATCGGCCACGGCCCCGTCGAAGTCGCCGTCTCGGTCCGTGTCGGAGCAGTAGAGGCGCGAGACCTCCTGGCCGGCCATCAGCTTGCGGAACGTCGCCCGTTCCACCTCGGCCAGGTGCCGTACCACTCCGAGCAGTGACATCGTCGACGGCTGCACGGCACGGCGAGCCATTGCCTCGGCCTCGAGGTCCGCGCACTTGAGCCGCAGGGTGAGGCGCTCACACCGCAGCGCCTCGACCAGCGTGGCGCGCTCGTCGCCCAACCTGCGCCGATGCTCCCGCGGGTCGTCTTCCGAGGGCTCGCCATCTTCGGTGAACATGTCCGCCCGTCGTCTCGTGGCCACGGCCTCGTCATGGCCCCCGCACGGCCGG
>JAJYGW010000128.1 GCA_021790615.1 Actinomycetes bacterium
CCTGCTGTTCCAGGACGTAGACGTGATCGTCGTCCCGGCCATGTCACCGCCTTGGGTCATCGACCACGTCGCCGGCGATGCCGTCGCCGGAGCGGGATGGTCGCCACCGGCGGTCGCCGGCTACCCGTCGGCGACGATGCCCATGGGCACGGTGGGAGGCTTGCCCGTCGGCGTCGCCATCTGGGGTCCACCGTGGTCGGAGGCCCGGTTGCTCGAGGTGATGTTCGCGCTGGAGCGCTGCCTCGGGACGTCCGTCACGAGCCCCATGCCGGCGTTCGTGCCGAGCGTCAGCATCCAGGCCTGAGGCTGGCGCGCCGGGCCGGCCGGCACGGTCAGTCCCGGGCGAGCTCCCGGACCATGAACGGCAGGATCCCTCCGTGCCGGAAGTACTCAGCCTCGCTCGGGGTGTCGATGCGGAGCTTGACGTGGAACTCCGTGTCGCCCGCGCGGACCGTCACCTCCCGGCCGACGAGCTCGCCGCCGGCGGCACCGGCCACGCCGGTGATCGAGAACACCTCCTCGCCTGTCAACCCGAGCGACTCGACCGAGTCTCCCGGGCTGAACTGGAGCGGCAGCACGCCCATGCCGACGAGGTTGGACCGGTGGATCCGCTCGAAGCTCTCTGCGATCACCGCCCTCACGCCGAGCAGCGACGGCCCTTTTGCCGCCCAGTCGCGGGACGATCCCGACCCGTACTCCTTGCCGGCGAGCACGACGAGCGGCACCGACTCGGCGCGGTAACGCTCGGCGGCCGCGTAGATCGTCATCTCCTCGCCGTCGGGGAGGTGGCGAGTCACACCGCCCTCGGTATCGGGGGCCAACCGGTTGCGGATCCGGATGTTCGCGAAGGTGCCCCGGATCATCACCTCGTGGTTGCCCCGGCGTGACCCGTAGGAGTTGAACTCCGCCACCGGCACCCCGTTCGCGATGAGCCACTCACCGGCGGGTCCGCTCGCCTTGATCGACCCGGCAGGTGAGATGTGGTCGGTGGTGATGCTGTCGCCCAGCACGGCGAGCACCCGTGCTCCGGCCACGTCGGTCGGCGCCGCAGGCTCCGCCTCCATCCCGTCGAAGTACGGCGGCTTTCGGACGTAGGTCGACGAGCCGTCCCACGCGTAGCGGTCGCCGGTCGGCACGTCGAGGCCGCGCCAGCGGTCGTCACCCGCGAACACATCCGAGTAGTCCCGCTCGAACAGGTCGGACGCCAAGCTTCGGCGGGCAACCTCGTACACCTCCTGCACGCTCGGCCAGATGTCGCGCAGGTACACCGGCTCACCGTCACGGCCGGTCCCGAGCGGCTCGTTCACGAGGTCGAGCGTCATGGTCCCGGCGAGCGCATAGGCGACGACGAGAGGGGGGGACGCCAGGTAGTTCATCCGCACGTCGGGATGGATGCGCCCTTCGAAGTTGCGGTTGCCCGACAGCACCGCTGCGGCGGCGAGTTGGTGCTCGTTGATGGCAGCCGAGATCTCGGGGAGGAGCGGTCCGGAGTTGCCGATGCAGGTCGTGCAGCCGAAGCCGACGAGCTCGAAGCCGAGTGCATCGAGAGCATCCTGCAGCCCGGCGCGCTCGAAGTAGTCGATGGCGACCCGAGATCCGGGCGCGAGCGAGGTCTTCACCCACGGCTTGGAGGTCAGCCCACGCTCGACGGCCTTCTTCGCGAGCAACCCGGCGGCGAGCATGACCTGCGGGTTGGAGGTGTTCGTGCAGCTCGTGATGGCGGCGATCACCACATGCCCGTGGTCGAGCTCGAACTCGGTCCCGTCGGCGAGACGCACCGGCACCGGCGCCCCAGTGGCTGCCCCGGCGGGAAGTGAGGAGGGCAACACCTCGAAGAAGCGCTCCTTCGCCTCCGCCAGCCGCACCCGGTCCTGTGGCCGTGCCGGGCCGGCAAGGCTCGGCTCCACCGACGACAGGTCGAGCTCGAGATGCTCGTCGTACTGTGGCCGCGCCTCGGGGTCGTGCCACAGGCCCTGTTCCTTGGCGTACGCCTCGACGAGGCGGCGGAGCTCGGGCGGCCGGCCGGTGAGCTCGAGATAGCGCAGCGTCTCGGCATCGATCGGGAAGATCGTCACCGTGGACCCGTACTCAGGTGACATGTTGCCGATGGTGGCCCGGTTCTCGAGCGGAACGCTCGCGACGCCGGGGCCGTAGCACTCGACGAACTTGCCGACGACGCCGTGATGCCGGAGCAGCTCGGCGATCGTCAGCACGAGGTCGGTCGCCGTCGTCCCCTCGGGCAGGTCACCATGCAGCCGGAGGCCGACGACAGGCGGAACGAGCATGGAGATCGGTTGTCCGAGCATGGCGGCCTCGGCCTCGATCCCTCCGACTCCCCAGGCGAGGATGCCGAGCCCGTTCACCATCGGCGTGTGCGAGTCGGTCCCGACGAGGCTGTCGGGGTACGCCTGGCCGTCGGAGTCGGTGAAAACCACCCGTGACAGGTACTCGAGGTTGACTTGGTGGCAGATGCCGGTGCCGGGAGGCACGACGCGCAGATCAGAGAACGCCTGCTGCCCCCACCTCAAGAAACGGTACCGCTCCCGATTCCGCTCGTACTCGAGGCCCGTGTTGATCGCGAGAGCGTCCTTTCGCGCGTAGGCGTCGGCGACGACGGAGTGGTCGATCACGAGGTCGACCGGGATCTGCGGGTTGATCCGGTCCGGCTTGCCCCCGAGCTGCTCGATGGCGTCGCGCATGGCGGCAAGGTCGACCACACAGGGCACGCCGGTGAAGTCCTGCAGCAGGATCCGCGCCGGTGAGAAGGCGATCTCCTGCTCTGCACCGGCGCCTGACCCAGACGACACGGCACGGGAGCTCGCGAGCGTCTCGATGTCGCGAGCCGAGACGTGGAGGTCGTCCTCGTGGCGGAGCAGGTTCTCGAGGAGGAGCTTGATCGAGTACGGGATCGTCGCGAGATCGCAGTAGGACGACAGGGAATCCAGGCGGACGATGCCGTACTGCTCGTCGCCGACCTGCAGAGACCTACGTGCGCCGAAGGTGTCCATGGTCTGGAGGCTATCTACGGTCCGGGAGCCGTCTGCCGTGGTCGGTACCAGGAGATCGCCCGCTGGCTCGGGGACAAGGAGGACATGGGCGAGGGTTGAGCTCGTCGCGCACCCGTTGCAGCATCGCCGAGAGCAGTCGCCGCTCGTCAGGGGTGAGCGTGGTCTCCAGCAGCTCCGCGATGCGCCGCTGATGAGCCGAGAGCGCCTCGTCCGCGCGCCTCGCCCCGTCGGGGGTGAGGCATGCGAACGACCCCCGGCGGTCGTCGCTGCAACTCATGCGCTCGACGAGACCTGCCCGGCACATCCGGTCGACAGCGCGCGTGAGCCCGCTCGGAGTGAGCGACGCGCGGGCGGCGAGATCGCTCATCCGCAGCCGACCATCCTTTGACCTGGCGAGGCTGATCAACAGCTCCGCGCTCTGGGGAGGCAGCCCGAGCTCACGCTCCCATCTCACTCCGACGAGCCGTCGGAAGGCACCGGCTGCCTCGAGCACGAGCCTGACGAGTGCCACCGGATCCTCGCGCGCGTCCGCCCCTGCCCGCGCGTCCACCACGGGATCCGAGCCTACCCGGCGCCGTTGGAAGTACTTGCGTGGGAAAGGAGTACTTCAGTCACGCCGTTCCGGGGCTGAGTACGCTCGCCGTATGGCCCGGTCTTCGCCGCCGTTGGGCAAAAAGGCCACGCTCCCGTTTCTCGAGCACCTCGTCGCGTCGCTGCCGGCCGCTTTGTTCGTGGTCGACCGAGGCGGGAAGGTTCTGCACGTGGCGGGCGCCCTCGCGTCCATCGCGACGCGCACAGCGGAGCAACTCGTCGGCCGTCAACTCGTCGAGTTCGTCGACGAGTCCGAACGGCC
The DNA here is from genome assembly GCA_021790615.1 of Actinomycetes bacterium. The sequence goes on from JAJYGW010000128.1 coordinate 3,862, forward strand.
GAGGGCGGCCGAGCTCCTCTCGGTAGTCGCCGCGAGCCCCGAGAACGAGACCGTCGGCCCGGTGCGCATCACCTATTTCGACGACGACAGGTCCAAGCGCTCCACCGAGGTCTGGGGGATCAACCGGCTGGGGGATCCCGAGATCGGTGGCATCTGCGTGCTGCTCCTTCCCGAGAGCGCGTACGACCGCTTCGACCAGGTCCTCATGAGCATGGTCTCCGGCGTCTCACTCGAGCAGACGTTCGGGAGCATCGCCCAGGCTCTCCGCTACCCGCCGGTCCACGCCGAGAGCTTCTTCCTGATGCCGGGACAGGATGACCGCAGCGTGTTGAGAGCACCGGATCTCGCCGAGGTGCCGGGGCCACCGGGACCGGGGCCGTGGGACGACGTCTGGGAGACGGCCGAGCCCATGCTGCACGTCAAGGTCAGCCAGTTGACCGGGCCGCTCGGGGACGCTGCCAAGAAGGCCGGCTTCTCATCGGTCGCCTGCTTTCCCGTCCACCGCAACGTCGACGGGCACGCCGGCGCCTGCATCGTCGTCTGGCTGCGCAGTCCGAGCCCACCCGCACTCAACTCGCACATGGCTATCGAGCGAGCCGGAGTGATCGCCTCCCTCGCCATCTCGCGCTCCTCCGAGGAGGCTGGGCTCAAGGACGCTGCCTACCGGGACGTGTTGACGGGGTTGGGGAACAGGCGGAGTTTCTTCGAGGTGCTGGAGCGGCAGGTCCAAGAGGGTGAGCAGCCCGCAGTGCTCTACATCGACCTCGACGGGTTCAAGGCCGTCAACGACTCCTTCGGCCACCTCGCCGGTGACGCCGTGCTCCGCGTGACCGCCCGGCGACTCGCCTCTGTGATGCGACCGACGGACGAGGTCGCGCGGCTCGGAGGAGACGAGTTCGCCGTGATCTGCGCCGGAGGCGTCACCCGTGATCAGGTCGTGTCGATCGCCGAGCGCGTCGTCGGCCAGCTCAACCGGCCGCTCTCGGTCGGGGACGGGCAGACCGTCGACTGCGGCGCCTCCGTCGGCATCGCTGTCGATCTTCCTGTCGGCACCCCTGCCGACGCCGTCATCGGGCACGCGGACCGCGCCCTGTACGAAGCCAAGGCGAAGGGCCGTGGGCAGTGGTCTCTCGCCGACCGGGATTGACCGCCGGCATCCACGCCTCACCACCGACGACAACCGCTCTCGACTCACCACGAACACCTGGAGGTATCCGATGTCCCGCTATCGCGTAGTCCGGGCTCTTCTCGCTACCGCTGCGGGGGCGCTGCTCCTCGCGGCCTGCGGTGGAGGAGGGGCTTCGAACGGAATCTCCGCGAAGTCGGCGAACGAGATCCTCTCCGCCGTGGTGAAAGCCGTCGACGCGGCGCAGTCGGCACACGTGACCGGCCATCTCGTCAACGGCGGCCGGACGGCCGATCTCGACTTGACCCTGTTCAAGAACGGTGACGTCGACGGCACCTTCGGCGTCGGCGGGGGGAACGGGAGGATGCTCGTCGTCGGCAAGAGCGAGTACTTCAAGGGGTCGACGAACTTCTGGCAGAACCTCAGCTCCTTCGGCGGTTCCGCCCTTCCGCAGTCGACCGCCTCGCGCCTCGCCGGGAACTGGATCAAGGTACCCGGCGGATCGTCCGGCCTCGGCGCGTTCTCGCTGCAGGGCTTGGGCAAGTCGCTCGCGACGGGCACCTCGAAGCACCCGCCGAAGAGGGCCGGGACGAAAACTGTCGACGGCCAGTCGGCGGTCGGCATCACCGAAGCCGGCCAGGGGACCATGTGGGTCGCGACCACCGGTACCGCCTACCCGATCGAGCTCGTGAAGATCACCGGGAAGAACACCGAGCGCATCACGTTCAGCAGTTGGAACGAGGGCTCGTCTCCGAGCGCGCCGTCCGGTGCGAAGACGATCCAGCAGCTGCTCGGGCTCGGCTGAAGTCGACAGGCCACAGCGGTGGTGCCGACTCATGGTGGCACCAGGGGAGTGCAGCGGTGACTGGGTTGACCATAAGAATGGAGTTGTTCTAGAGTAGCTGCCGTGACGACGGTTTCGCTGAGCTCGACGACCCCTTTCGAGGGCGCCCTCCGCGACGCCGGCCTGCGGGTGACCGCGCCACGCCTCGCTGTGCTCGAAGTGCTGACGTCCTCGCCGCATTCCGACACCGAGACCGTGATCGCGCTCGTGCGCGAGCGGCTCGGCGCGGTCTCGCCACAGGCCGTCTACAACGTGCTCGCAGCTCTCGTCGAGGCCGGGCTCGTGCGCCGGATCGAACCGGCCTTCAGCCCCGCGCTCTACGAGGTGCGCGTGGGCGACAACCACCACCACGTGGTCTGCCGTCGCTGCCTCGTGACCGTCGACGTCGACTGCGTCGTCGGGCGACGCCCTTGTCTCACTCCATCCGACGCACACGGCTTCGGCGTCGACGAGGCCGAGGTGACGTTCTGGGGCCTGTGCCCCGATTGCCAACAGCGAAAGGAAGTAAAGCCATGAGCGCCCCGACCGACAGCGCCGGCACTGCCGACCGCCCCGACCGCGCCGACCGCCCGGTCACCACGACCGACGCCGGCATCCCTGCCGAGAGCGACGAGCACTCGCTCACCGCCGGCCCCGACGGGCCGATCCTCCTCCAGGACCACTACCTCATCCAGAAGATGGCGCACTTCAACCGGGAGCGCGTCCCCGAGCGTGTCGTCCATGCGAAGGGCGGAGGCGCGCACGGGTTCTTCGAGGTGATCGGGAGCGATGCCGCCGAGTGGACGAAGGCCGACTTCCTGCAGCCGGGAAAGCGCACGCCGGTGTTCGTTCGCTTCTCGACGGTGGCGGGTGAGCTCGGATCGGCCGACACGGTGCGGGACCCGAGAGGTTTTGCCATCAAGTTCTACACCGAGCAGGGCAACTACGACATGGTCGGCAACAACACGCCGGTCTTCTTCATCCGTGATCCTCAGAAGTTCTCCGACTTCATCCACTCCCAGAAGCGACGTGCGGACACCCACACGCGCGACAACAACATGCAGTGGGACTTCTGGACGCTCTCACCGGAGTCGGCTCACCAGGTGACGTGGCTCATGGGCGATCGCGGCATCCCGAGGACGTGGCGCCACATGAACGGGTACTCGAGCCACACGTACATGTGGGTGAACGCGGGCGGAGAGCGCTTCTTCGTGAAGTACCACTTCAAGTCCGATCAGGGGATCGAGACCCTGGCCGACGCCGAGGCGAAGGCGATGGTGGCCGACGACGGAGATCACCACCTGCGTGACCTCAACCAGGCGATCGCGCGTGGCGATCACCCATCGTGGACGCTGCAGATGCAGGTCATGGCGTTCGAAGAGGCGGCCGACTACCGGTTCAACCCGTTCGATTTGACGAAGGTGTGGCCGCACGAGGACTACGCGCTCCACACGGTGGGGCGCATGGTGCTCGACCGGAACCCGGACGACTACTTCGCCGAGGTCGAGCAGTCGTCGTTCGAGCCGTCCAACCTCGTGCCCGGCATCGGCCCGAGCCCTGACAAGATGCTGCTCGGGCGGCTCTTCTCCTACCCGGACGCGCACCGCTACCGGATCGGGCCGAACTATTTGCAGCTGCCGATCAACGCGCCGCGCTCGTCTGTGCACTCCTACAACAAGGACGGTGCGATGGCGTACCGGAATCCCGGCGATCCTGTGTACGCGCCGAACTCGTATGGCGGGCCGGGCGCGAACCCGGCGCTCGCCGATGCGTCATGGTCGGTCTCCGGTGAGATCGTGCGCGCCGCCTATACCAAGCGCCGGGACGACGACGACTTCGTCCAGCCGCGGGCGCTCTACAGGAATGTGATGGACGACGCCGCGAAGGAACGGCTCGTGGGAACCGTCGCCGGTCATCTCGAGAACGGCGTCAGGGAGCCGGTGCTGTCGCGTGCGCTCGACTACTGGCGCCAGGTCGACGGCGACCTCGGGGCACGTGTCGCGAAGGAGCTCGCCGGCTGACCGCGGCGTCCGTCCGGCTCCGGCGCGGAACGCGGCTCGTCCGGCTTCCGGTCGATGACCCGCATCAGTGCGGTGACGGTCGGCCACCCGGGCCGCCCGGCGATGGCCGACGAGACGAGCTCGGCGGCGGTGACACCGGGGTCGATACCCGGGCAGTGGCGGCGCAGGATCTCGGCTACTTCGCGCTGGAGTTGGCTCTTGATGCCTATGCCGACCTCCGCCTGGTGGGATTCGATCACCGACCTCGCCCCCGGCAGCAGCTCGACCGTGTCGCGCAGACGCCGGAGGAGGCCGAGCATCATCGCCAGCTCTGCTGCCGGGACAGCGCTTCCGTCCTCGTGGGGCTCGAGTGAAGCCATGAGGGACCCGCCGGCCAACACCTGAGTCCAGATCACGCTGTCGGCGAGGTCTGCCGTGGAGGGGAACAAGAACGCCGCGATCTCGCTCACCACGCCCGCCTCTTCTGCTGTCGACTCGACAGTGCGCTCGGAGCCGAGTGGCCACGAGCGCGCGGCGGACTCGACCATCCGATCGAACGCAGCCTGCCCGTCGGCGGTCTGCGGGCGCCTCGGATCGCCGAGCGCGCCGTCCTCGGTGAGGGCAAGGGCCACGGCGTACATGGCTTCGCCGACGAGGGTGCTGTCGATCGCATCGGGGTCGATGTAGTGGCGCAGCACCGCTCCGTCCACCATGGCATGGAGGATGGCAAGTGTGTGCCGCGGGTCCAAGCCGCGCCGCGGCCGGCGACCGATGAGCGACATGGCGGCGACGAGGATCGGCAGTAGGGCGTCGCTCATCTCGGAGTAGAAACGTGCCCGGATCGCCAACAGCTCCTCGCCCAGGCGGCGGTCTTCCTCGCTGATCTCGCTACCTCCGTACCATCCCGGGCTCGCCGTGATGGCGGCCGAGTGGAAGATCCAACCGACCGGTCCGCCGAGAGCGCTGTACTGCGCCTCGATGTTCGCCGTCATCGCCTCGATCAGTGCCTCCTTGAACGGGCGCTCGGCTACCACGGCGTCACCGAAGACACCTGCGATCTGGTCGGCGCTCGCGTCGAAGCCACTCCATCCCGGCCGGGCCGCGGCTCGAGCGACAGCGCGGACGATCGCGTCCTTGGACGACGCGCCCTCGCCCCGGAACTGCCGGTACGCGGTGTCCTTCGGCATGTCGACGTCGGCGCTGAGAGTCGAGGCGTTGAGGGCGGATCGCAGGAGGTCCATCGGATGCGTGAGAATGCGCGCGAGGCCGGCTTCGATGAGGACTTCGCGCTTTGCCTCCCGGTTCTGCTGTCGCTTCTCCATCGGCCTCGCTTCGAAGTCCGCGTCGAACAGAAAGCCAGCAGTCCGTACTGGTCGTCGCATTTTGGCACGAAATTGCTCCTAGGAGTCGGCGGTGGCCATCCGTACCATCACCGGAGGGCTGGGCAGCTTGATGCTGGCCACAACGGGGGAGGTCGGCCGATGAAGATCCGTCCGTTCGCACCCGACACGAAGGACGCCGCCGCCGTTCACCGGCGCGTCAAGTGGGCCGTCCTGCCCGTGGCTGTCACATTGTGCTGCGGCACCTTGTGTTGTGGCCTTCTCGGGTTCGGCACCGGTGTGGCGGGTGCATCGAGGCGGGCGCCACTTGCGGCGCGAGCACCGTCGTTCCGACCCCATGAGTTGTTCAAGGGTGACTACATCGAGAGCGGTGGCCACAAGGTCACCGCTGGAGGTGTCATCTGGTACCTCTCCGTGACGGCCGTCAGGTCGTCCACCGAGACCTCCGTGAGCGTGATGCTGACGCGGCCGATCTCGAAGACCTCGTATGAGAGCCACGATTGGTCCGTCCACGCGCTTCCGGCCACGAGCGTCACCAGTCCCGCCAAGGGCACCTTCAAGATCGATCCGCCGAGCACCTCGACCTCTCCGCTCATGTCCGTCGACGTCACGTTCAAGAACACGAGCAGCACGGCAGCAGCCTGCAAGAGCGGGAGCGAGACCGTGTACCACGGCACCATCTCGGGCAAGGTGAAGCTCGTGACGGGATTCAGCAAGCTCGGCACGATCGGCTCGACGGCGACGGTCATCAGCTTCAACTCGCCGAACACGGCGGAGGTGGACAACGACTGCGTTCCGACGACCCTGCCGACGTGCTTCGACGGCTACACCGTTTTCGCGGGTAGCTCAGGATCGACGGGTGGCTCAGGCCTGACATCGCTTGGCGCCTTCTCGTCCGGCAACAGCGACACGGTCTCGCTGGGTATGACCGTGCCCCTGAGCAAGCCGAAGAACGCGACGCGAACTGACTTCCTGACCGCTCCGGAGCCCAGAATTACGCTCAGCGGGCAGACCCTCACCATCCCGACTTCAGGCTCGAGCTTCACCGGAAGTGCGACGGTGAGCCTCACCGGTGGCACCAAGACGTTCAAGAGCAGCTGCAAGCTCGGGACCAAGAAGTACACCGAGAAGGCGGTCACCTATACGAGCCCGCACTTCACGAACCATGACCTGGTCGCGCACATGCTGGTACCGGGGAAGGTCCTCCTCGGGAGCGTGCTCTCCAGCTCGGCGACCGTGAACACCTACTGAGGTGAACATGATCGCCACTCTGACGGCTGGATCATCGACGCGCGGTCACACACGACGGTAGGCGGCCTCCACGATCGAGTAGAGCGCGAAGGCCGCCAAGCCGGCGGCAGCGAGGGAGACCCAGAGCGGACCGAGCGGCTGGTGTGCGACCGTCTGGAGCACTTGGTCGACGCTCTTCGCCTTCGCCGGTGAGTCCTGCGCGGCGCCGAGAGTGAGGTATACGCCGACGAGGAGGATGAGCCCGCCCCGGGTGACGTCACCGATGATGCCCGTGACACGCGCACCCGCGAAGGCCCAGCCGGGCATGCGGGAGCGACGAAAGGTCCGGCGAGAGTCGTGCGCGCACGACCACACGGCGAGCGCGACACCGCCGATGATGAGTCCGGCGCCGCCGAGACCCACGAGCACCTGCCCGGCGGGCCAGCGGAGCGCCGTGGCGACGTACGGAGCCGGGTGGCTCGACGGGCCGCTCGAGCTGTTACCGGACCCCTCGAGCAGTGAGACGGCGTCTGCGCACAGCGTGAAGTAGGCGGCGGCGATGAACGACCAGCCGAGTCGCTGCCAGCCCGACGGCCGATCGCGCGAGGCGGGCTCGATGCCGGTCACGACCTGCACGAGGCGCCAGGCGCCGTAGGCCCCGAGTCCTGCGCTGAGGAGCCCGAGCAGGAACGGCCCGGCCGGATGCCTGGCGATCTCCGCCAGGGCGCCAGTGCCCGATGCCTGCGTCGGAGCGCTCCCGCGAACCGCGATGAGTGCGGCAAGCACCGCCAACACGACGTAGATGATCCCCCGGGAGAGGAGTCCGACCCGTGCGACGGGCTTCACCCAGGCTCGCGCCTCGGCTCTGGCGCGCCGGGGCGGAGTCGTCCGTTCCGCAACCTCTGCAGTGCTCGTCACCCACGGCACGTACCCCTTGCGGCCCGGGAGGGAACGCCGGTCGGCCCGCTACTCCGCCCGGGCGAGCGCCGGCTCGCGGGTCTCGCCCGAGGCCTCGTTCCGGGCGGCTCGCGCTTCTTCGGCAGCCGAGTCCCAGCGCTGCTCGATGTGGCCGTACCGCCAGATCGCCAGCGCGACGACCCACGTCACCACGAACAGCCCGACGATGATGAAGCCGGCGGAGTTGATGTTGAAGTTCTGGAAGAAGACCGCCGTGCCGCCACCGAGGTTGAACTCCTGGGTGAGCAGCGCGATGAGCTCGACTGTGCCGATCAGGAACGCCACCACGACAGAGAGCCCAGTGATCGTGATGTTGTAGTACACCTTCCGGATCGGCCTCGAGAACGCCCAGCCGTAGGCGAAGTTCATGAAGCACCCGTCTGCAGTGTCGAGGAGGCTCATCCCCGCCGCGAAGAGGATCGGCAGCGAGAGGACCGCGTAGAAGGGGAGGCCGCTCTCGACCGCTGTGCCCGAGATGATGAGGAGGCCGACCTCGGTGGCGGTGTCGAAGCCGAGCCCGAACAGCACCCCGATCGGGTACATCTTCCACGGCGAGTCGATGCGCCTCGCGAGGCGCCCGAGGAAGCGATTCATGAGGCCGCGCTTGTTGAGCTGCTCCTCGAGCGCATCGTCGTCGTAGAGGCCTTGGCGCATCTCCCGGAATACGCGCACGATCGACACGAGGACGACGACGTTCAGGGCCGCGATCAGGTAGAGGAACAGCCCGGAGACCGAGGTGCCGACGATGTTCGTCAGGCGGTGCAGGTTCGAGCTGCCGTTGCTGACCTGGCCGTCGAGGGCCCGGATGCCGAAGTTGAGCAGGATCGCCAGGCTGAAGACGATCGTCGAGTGCCCCAACGAGAACCAGAAACCCGTCGAGATCGGCCGCTTCCCCTCCGCCATCAGCTTGCGCGTGGTGTTGTCGATCGCGGCGATGTGGTCTGCGTCGAAGGCATGGCGCATGCCGAGCGTGTAGGCAAGGAAACCGGTGCCGATGCCGAAGACCATCCCCTTCGCCGAGCTCTGGTGGAAGTGGTGTGCCGCTGCCGCGAACAGCAGGGAGAAACCGACCACGTGGAGCAGCAGGACGGCGCCGGCCATACCGCCCAGTCCCGTCCACTCCCGGGCTGACAGACCGTGCCGCAGCCGCTCAAGGCGAGCCATGCGTCTACCCTACCCAATTGCGAGCTGATTGCGACAGGGGTCAGTTCTCATCAGCTCGGCGGTCCGGTGCGCCGTACACTCGGCGGCACATGAGCCGCCGACAAGCCGGCGCCACAGCGGCGCCACCGGAGACCGACCCGGTCGAAGCGGTCCTCGACCTGCTCCGAGCCAAGGGAGGTCGTGTGACGACGGCCCGCCGCCAGCTGCTCGAGGCCCTCTTCGAGGCATCCGCGCACGCCACGGCCGAGGACCTCGCCGCGACCGTCCAGGCACGATCGCCCGACGTGCACATCTCGACCATCTACCGCAACCTCGACGAGCTCGAGCGGCTCGGCGTGATCGTGCACACCCACCTCGGCCACGGCCCTGCCAGCTACCACCTGGCCTCAGCACCGCACGGCCATCTCGTCTGCGAGGTCTGCGGCACCACGATCGAGGCGCCGCCGGAGCTGTTCGCGGAGCTGGGGGCGCATGCGAGGCGGCGTTTCGGGTTCGTGATCGATCCGCGCCATTTCGCCGTGCTCGGGCGATGTGAGGGATGCTCGGGGGACACAGGAGGGGGCACCACCACATGACGGACACCGCCGGCGGCCTCACGATCGTCGATCCCGAGTTCTGGCACCTGCCGCTTTCGGCGCGCATGGCCCACTTCGCCGAGCTTCGCGAGGTCGGCCCGTTCGCGAGGTTCGAGTTCGACGACCCGTTCACGAACGAAAAGGGGTCCTTCTACGCGGTCACGCGCTACGCCGAGGTCGTCGAGATCAGCCGGCGCCCGCACGACTTCTGCTCCGGGCGCGGATCGACGAGCATCATCGACATCCCCGCAGACGCCATGGAGTTCTTCGGCTCGTTCATCGTCATGGACGACCCCCGCCACGCCCGCCAGCGCGGCATCGTGTCCCGCAAGTTCACGCCGCGGCACCTCCGGGGCCTGCTCGACAGCGTCGAGGCCACATGCGACGAGGTCATCGACGAGATGTGCGAGAAGGGCGACGTGGACTTCGTGAGGGCCATCTCACAGCCCTTTCCCCTCCTCGTGATCTGCGACATGATGGGCATACCGAGGAGCGAGTTCCGCACCGTCCTCGACGCGACGAACGTGATCCTCGGTGCCGGGGACCCCGACTTCTTCCCGGGCGGCCAGGACGACATGATGATGGCCCTCATCCAAGCGGGGATGCAGCTCGCGAGCCTCATGAACGAGCTCGCCGAGGAACGGCGGGCGCAACCTGCCGACGACCTCACCTCCGCGCTCGTGCACGCGGACGTCGGCGAGGACGTGCTGGCGCCGAACGAGCTGGCGGCCTTCTTCATCCTGCTGGCGGTGGCGGGCAACGACACGACCCGGACGGGAGCGTCGCTCGGCATGCACCTCTTGGCGGAGAACCCGGATCAACGGGCGGTCTGGCAGTCGGACGTCGACGCTCTCACGGGTTCGGCTGTCGAGGAGATCGTGCGCTGTGCCTCGCCGGTGACGTTCATGCGCCGTACGGTCACCCGCGATGTCACGCTGTCGGGTCAGGATTTCTCCGAAGGGGACAGGCTGATCCTGTTCTACGGAGCCGCCAACCGGGATCCGAGGGTCTTCCGGGATCCTGAACGTTTCTACGTGCGGCGTGACCCGAACCCTCAGATCGGCTTCGGCGGGCCGGGCCCCCACTTCTGCCTCGGGGCGCACCTCGCCCGCCGGGAGCTCTCGGTGTTGTTCCGGAAGCTCTTCGAGCGCCTACCCGACATCGAGGTGACGGGCGACCCTGTGCCGCTCCAAGCGATGGGGGTCCCGCTCGTAGGCGGGATCAAGCACCTCCCGGTCCGGTTCACGCCGGCTCGGCGCGTCGGGACCGGCCCGGGTCTCGGCGGCATCATCGATTTCGACTGAGGCGGAACCTGGCGTAGGCGTCGTCGAGCCGGCCGCTCGTCGCCAGGTCGGCGAGGAGCTCGCCGAGGAGCGGCCCGAACTTGAAGCCGTGCCCCGACGTTCCGCAACCGACGACGATCGCGCCTTCACGGTCGAGCACGAAGTCCTCGTTGGCGGTCGTGTCATAGAAGCACCGCTCGCTTGCGACCACATCCCCCTCCCACTCCGGGAAGTTCGCTCTGGCAGCCGTCCTGAGCTCGTCGAGCAGGTCTTGGTCATCCTCGAGGTTCGTCGCCGTGGCCGGGTCCACCTCGGAGCCGCGGTGGTGGAGCCCGAGCTTGTAGCGTGGCGCACCCTCGCCGCCAGGGTCGGGCAGCCCGTACCGGAGCGACTCGGCTCGATCGATCACGATCGGCCACGCTGCGGGCTCGGAGGCAAGGTAGGCGACCTGCTCGAGGGTGGAGCGCTGCGCCGGCATGCCACTCACTCCGGCGAGCGATGCCGTGCCAGCACCGGCACAGATGATCGCCGTCCTGGCGGCGATCCTGCCCTGTGGGGTCGCGACCCGGACGCCGTCGCCCTCGTCGGTGATCGATCTCACAGGCGTGTGCTCGCGCACGTCGGGAGCACCTGAGGACCGGAGCGCTGACAGGCACCGGTCTGCGCGCAGGACGGCGGATGCCGGCTCGAAGATCGCGTGACGTGGAACCACTGCGGGGTAGCGGCGTGCCACCTCGTCGGCCGGGATGCGCTCGCACGGGGCTTTGCAGACCGACATGGCGGCTTCGAGCTCGTCGAGGCGGGTGCCGAAGTTCAGCTGACCCGTCGGGACGAGCAACTGCGTCGAGGCCCCGGATTCGAGCTCTTGCCACATCGCGTGCGCCCGCATCGCGAGCCTGACGTAGAAGGGATCCTCGTAGCCGTACCGGAATATGCGGGCCGTGCCCTTGGAGCCCGCTCTCTCGTTGCCGACGGTTGCCGCCTCGAGGACGATGGCCTCTCGCCCCCGTCGACCGAGCGCACGTGCCGACGCCAGCCCGAGCAGCCCGCCTCCGACGACGACGAACTCGACCCGTTCCATGCCGCTCATCCCACCACAGGCCACGGCCACGGCCCACGCCGAACCGATCTCGCCCCTCCTCCGCGTCCTCGAGCAGGTAGCACATTGTCTGCCGACTGAACCCGTGCGCTCCCGCCGGTGGTGCCATCTCCTCGCAACCCGCACAACGAACGACAGGAATATCCCCGGGCGACTTCAGGTCCAGTGATGCGATCGAGGAGCGGGAACATCGACGCGATGATCACGGACGAAGCCGCGAGCCCGGCGAGGACGGTGGCTCAGTACGAGAGACCGGGGAAGCGGAAGGCGAGTCCGACCTGGGATCTGAGATGGCGGAGGTGGAGGCCCGTGACCTCAACTCCTCGAACATCGCCGTCAACTCGGGGCCGTAGGCGTCCAGCTTCACCGGCCCGATGCCCGGTATCGCCAGGAGCCCGGACTCGCTCGTCGGGAGGGCGGCAGCAAGAGCGCGCAAGGTCTTGTCGTCGAACACCGTGTAGGCGGGCTTCCCCGACGATCGCGCCCGCTCGGCTCGCCATGTTCTCAGTCGCTCGGCGGCCTCGAGGCAAGCTGGATGGCCCAGCACCACGGCCGCGTCGACGGAACTGATGCTCGATCCGAACTTCAGCCTGGTCGACGCGCTGCCGCCGCCGATGACAGCCGTCACCTCGTCCGCGTCCACCCGCACGACCTCGTATTCGTGGCCTTGCCTGGCGAAACGCAATCCGAGCGCTGCCGGAACCGTCTGCGTCGGAGGATCCGGGCGAGCCTGCCCGGGGGTCCGGGCAGCCACCCTCCGTCGTGCCGACTCGGGGCCACTCCGATGACGTCTCAGCGGGGGCTCATCGCGCGACGACTCCGACGCCGCTGTGCGCCGACCGGATGCCAGCTCTCTTGCCGGTTCCACCGCTCCTGACATCTCGGCCACGAAAGGCGATGCAGGCTCACCCGTGACGACGGTGACACTCTCCACGCAGCGGGTCAGCCCCACGTGGAAGACCCGCCGCTCCTCCTCCAGGTCCCAGGCCAGCCGGTGTGGCAGCAATCCTGACGTCGCGTGGTGGAGCACTACGTGGGGCCACTCGCGGCCCTTCACCGCATGGATCGACGCCAGGGCAACGCCCAACTCGTCCGCCGGGGCCTCGAGATGCTCGACCAGCCACGAGCCGAAGCGCACCGGCTCGGGCTCGAGCTCCGCCAGCTCGCTCAAAGCGGCCAGGTCGTCGGCGTGCGCCGCGATGATGCCGTGGTTCCACTGATCGAGCGCCTCGGCACTCGAGTCGAGACCACCGTCGCCGATTCGTGAGCGCACGACGGCCAGCATCGAGGCAGTCGTGGCCGGCGCCCGGCCCGCCGCACGGCGCACCATCGCGACGTCGGCTGCGAAGTCCCGCACCTTGTCGGATTCCCGTTCGCTGCCCTTGCCGGCGAGCCACTCGGCGAGGTCGTGCAAGCCCTCGAGGGATCGGCGCTTTGCCACGAGGTCGAGGAGCGATTGGCTCATGCCTCGTTTGGGCCGGCGAGCCGCCTCTCGCATCGAAGATCCCGGAAGAGCTCGTTCCGGTGCTACTCCGATCGACAACCAGGCGAGAGCGGCCCGCACGCCTCCACGCTGGAGAAACCGCCTGTCCGCGGCACGGTCGACCGGCACGCCGGCATGGCGGAGGAAGACCTGGACCGGGACGAGGGAGGCGTTGACGCGTGACAGCACTGCGACGTCGGTCGCCTCGGCACCGGCACCGAGCAGCTCGACCACCCTCGCCGCCGTTGTCGCGGCCGGCCGCCCGCCACCCGCGCGCACCGCGAGGAGCCCGCTCGTTCCCGCCTTGGAGGCTCGGATCGTCTTGGCTACCCGCAGCGAGTTGCGTGCGAGGAGGTTGCTCGCCGCGTCGACCACGGGTTCAGGGCAGCGGTAGTTGACCTCGAGGGGATGGTCGGCCGACCCGGGGAACCAGCGATCGAAGTCGACGAGCCACCTCGGCGTGGCACCTGCATACCCGTAGATCGTCTGGTCGTCGTCGCCGACCCCGAACACAGCGCCGGCCGGCCCGGAGAGCAGGCGGATCAGGAGCATGTGGGCGGGCGTGAGATCCTGGAACTCGTCGATGAGCAAGACCCGGGCGGCGCGCTGTGTGCGCTGGCGGAACCGAGGATCACCGAGAAGTCGCTCGATCGCTGCAGTCACCTGCTCGTCGAAGTCGGCCGCGTCCCGCTCCCGCAGCCTCTCCCGGTAGTCGCGTGCGACGCGCTCGAGGTCGGAGACGTCGCCGATCTCCTCCTCGACCTCCTCCGGATCGGCCAGGCCGAGCCGGACACGGCTCAACGCTTCGATCCACGGTGCGGCGGGATCCGTCTCGGCCCGGCGTGGGAACGCGACGAGGCCGTCCAAGATGTTGCGGACCTCCGGCTCCTCGATCGTGGCCCGCCGGCCACAGAGTCTCAGGCAGAGAGCGTTGAGCGTACGCACGCGGAGCAAAGGCAACTCGCACAGCCGGGACTGCATCTCGTTGGCGGCCCGCACGTTGTAGGCGACGAGCGCCATGGCCTCCGAGGGCAGGCCCCATCCGGCGTGCAGGAGTCGGGCACGCTCGGTGAGGACGCGGGTCTTGCCCGATCCGGCCGGGGCGATCACGCGTGCCGCTGCCCTCGGTTCCGCCACAGCGGCGAGCTGGTCGGGTGCGAGTGAGGCGCCGAGCGGCTCGGGGTTGCCGAGCGGTGACAGCGACCGGTGTTCCAGCCCGATGCGGTGCACGATCGGCATGCCGAGCAGCCCGCCGAGGGAAGCATCGAGCGGGCCACCGTCGCAGATCGCCGGTCGCCCGTCCGGCAGGACGACGTCGGACCCGCTGGATTGGCCGTCCCGGGCGCCGAGCGCAAGCGCCCGCTCGGCCCACAGGTAGCGGAGTGCTCCCTCGCGAGCATCGACCGAGTTCGCCCACACCGCGTGGTGCAGCCTCTCCCCGACGAGGTCGAGGTCGACCTCCCACTCCCACGGTTGAAGTCCGATGATCGCCTCCGCAGGCGGCTCGTCGGGGTGATCGAGCCCGATGCCGTGCGCAAGCTCGATGATCAGCGGAGTCCGAGCTCGCCATGCCTCCGCGACAGCGTCCGCGGTGACCTCGTCCACCTTCTCGACGCGCGTCCGCTCGCACCTGTCCCAGGCCGCTGGCGCCGGCTGGCCCGGCCGGACGACGACCGAACGGCCGAGGACGAAGGGATCGGGCACCACTGAACCATCCTTGAGCGAAAGGGATGCTGGGTCGGGGTCAGTTGAGCACGCCGGTGCGCGCTCGGAGGCTCGGACGCTCGGAGCTCAGCGGCTCAGCGCCGCGGTGTGCCCCGCGGCCGGTTCGACAATGCCCATCCGGCGGCGATGCAGCCGGCCCCGAGCACGGCCGCAGCGATTCCGTACCACGTGAAGGCGAGGAGGAAGCACAGAACGACGAGGATCGCGCCGACGACGACGAGGGCCATGCCCACCGAGAGGAGCCTATGGCGGCGACTGAAAGACCGTTGTGTGTAACGTCACAGGTACGTACCCGAATCGCTACACTTGCTCGTGTGGACGCAGTCATGCGGGCATTGGCCGACCCCAGTCGCCGTACGGTGCTCGAGATCCTGCGCGACCACGAGGCCACGGCAGGAGAGCTCGCCGAGGCGCTGCCGATCGCTCGCCCCGGTGTCTCGCGACATCTCCGGGTCTTGCGAGAGGCCGGGCTGGTCGACGTGCGGCATGAGGCCCAGCGGCGGATCTACCGCCTACGTCCCGAGGCGCTGGTCGAGGTCGACGAGTGGCTGGAGGCCTACCGAGCTCTCTGGCGTCATCGGCTCGACGCGCTGCACACCGAAGTCAGACGAGGAAGAAAGGCGATGGGATGACGATGATCGGAACGATGCGGGCGCTCGACCAGACACGCGGAGCGGTGCGGGTAGAGGAGCTCTATGACACCGAAATCGGCGACCTGTGGGAAGCGTGTACGGCACCGGAGCGGCTGGCACGCTGGCTCGCCCAGGTGTCGGGCAACCTCCAGGTCGGCGGCATGGTCGAGCTGACCTTCGCGAGCACATGGACCGGCCCGGCAAGGATCGAAGCCTGCGACGCGCCGCACCACCTGCTGCTCACCACCGAACCGGGTACCGAGGACGAGGCTCAGCTCGAGGTGTGGCTCACCGAGGAGGGGTCCCAGACCCGATTGGTGGTAGAGGAGCGTGGCCTACCGATCGACAAGCTCCACTTCCACGGCGCCGGTTGGCAAGCGCACCTGGAGGACCTCGGACGCTCGCTCAGGCTCGACGCCTCCGTGCACCCTGAGGGCTGGTCGGCGACACAGGCCTCTCCGGACTGGCGCAGGCGCTGGGTCGAGCTGACTCCCGACTACGAGGCGATGCCGGTGGAGTGAGTCCCGACGCCATCCACCTCAGCGGCGTCACCCGGCGCCCTCGAGCTCGCTCGGTTCTACGCCGAGTCCACCATCGTGAACGCCGACCCGCTGATCACTGCTGGCTACGCGAGGCATCACCGAGATCGGACCAGCTCCCACGTGCTGTTTCCTCCCACGATCCATGCTCCAGAACTCGTCCGCTCTCCGCCCCCTCCGCAACGGCAATTGGGCTCGCGCGGAGGACTCGTCGGGTTGGTTGGCGCCCCCAGGCTTACACAATGCGAACCTTTCAACCGAGTTGCCCGGTGACATATTGTCAGTGGTCGGCGTGCACGCCAAGGTGCGACGAGATGGTTACCGCAGGTGAGGTGACAGCGCCTCTGGGTAAAGCGGGCGCGACTCTGTCCTGAATGCTGGGGTCGTCCGCCTGTCGTGGCATTGCCGGCACTGTAGGCGCAACGGGGGTCACCGGCGGCTGTCGTGGAGAGCTTCCTCTCCTGGATCGGCCGCCTCGAGGCCACCGGCGCGCCATCTCCACCTACGTGTGCCGTCGCATCGCCGACCTGGCCAAGTTCGGTTCCTCCGTGACTGCTGGGCGCTCGGACTGACTGGGCCGGGGGCTATGGCCGGCGTCCCCGATGAGGTGGCACTGCGCCGAGCGGATCGTCCGCCACGCGCTCCGACGGGTTCCCGACGATATCAGGAGCGTCCCCACAGGTCGCGATGGCCCAACTGTGGCGCTACGGCAACGGTAGTTCACCGAACGTTCATCCAGAGATCACTGGCCGGACACCAACGGTTCCCGACGGGGTCACCCGGCCCCGTCATGCTCGTCACGTATCAGCAGAGGCTGATGACATGAGGGCTCGTCGATGCGACGGGGAGGAGACGGCTGTGAGTGACCAGACGGCGTCGATGACCGAGCTGTACCGACCGCTGGACGAGGCCGAGGTCGGCCGCAAGCACTGGCTGACGGTGTTCACCGCCGGCATGGGGTTCTTCACCGACGCCTATGACCTGTTCATCATCGGGACGGTCACGGTGCTGCTCACGCCGATCTTCCACCTCTCGACGAACCAGATCTCCCTCCTCAACTCGGCGTCGCTTCTGGCGTCGGTGGCCGGTGCGCTCACCTTCGGAAAGCTGATGGACCACCTGGGCCGCAAACGCATGTACGGCGTGGAGGTGGCGATCCTCGTGGCCGGCGCCATCTTGACGGCATTCGCTTGGAACTTCACCTCGCTGTTCATCTTCCGCCTCGTCGTCGGCTACGGGGTGGGCGGCGACTACGCGACTTCGGCCGTGATCACCTCCGAGTACGCCAACAAGCGCTCCCGGGGCCGCCTCGTCGGCTCGGTGTTCGCCATGCAGGGCTTCGGCCTCCTGGCGGGTCCGGCCATCGCGTCGATCTTCCTCGGGGCGGGGGTGCCCAACGGCATCGCCTGGCGCCTCATGCTCGGCCTCGGCGCCATCCCGGCCGCCTCGGTCATCTACCTGCGGCGCAAGATCCGTGAGACGCCTCGCTACACCCTGAGCGTGAAGGGCGACCTGGCCGCCACCGCGACCACCGTGGCCTGGGTGACCGGCCAGCAGCCCGCCCTTCGGAGCAACGGCTCGAGCCTGGCCGACGCCACGCGCTCGGCGCTCGGCAACGCGAATGGGAACGGCAACGCTGTGCGCGCCCGACTCACCTCCAAGCCGTTCCTCCTGCGCCTCATCGGCACGGCGGGGAGCTGGTTCTTGATGGACATCGCCTTCTACGGCAACTCGGTCTCGAGCCCCCTCATCTTGAAGCTGCTCCAACCGAAGGGCACGCTGCTCGACCACACGCTCATCTCCCTCGCCATCTTCGCCGTCGCCGCCTTCCCCGGCTACTGGCTGGCGGTGTTCTTGATGGACCGCATCGGACGAAAGCGCATCCAGTGGCAGGGCTTCGCCGTGATGACGGCCGCTTTCGCCCTCATCTGGCTGCTCCCCGACGGGGCGACCGCGGTCGGCGTGTTCCTGCCGCTGTTCGCCATCAGCTACTTCTTCATCGAGTTCGGGCCCAACCAGACGACCTTCGTCTACCCCTCGGAGATCTTCCCGACGTCGGTGCGGGGTACCGGGGACGGGATCTCGGCCGCGGCGGGCAAGTTCGGGGCGTTCCTCGGCGCCCTGTTCGTCCCCCACCTCCTCACCGCCGTCGGCGTCAGCGGCGTGATGGGGGTGATGGCCGGTGTGTCGGCC
>JAJYGW010000208.1 GCA_021790615.1 Actinomycetes bacterium
CTGCGCCGCGGTCACGATGCTGCCGGCGTCGGTGTCGGCGAGCATGACGACGAGGCCCGGGCCGAGGACCGCGAGCACCCGAACCCACCCCGCCCGGCGGCCGGAGGCGCGCCGCTGGATCTCCTTCATCGAGGTGATGCTGGCCGGCGCGCCCAGGCGCGACGGGGGCCGGTCGGCCCCCATCCGCCGAGACCTCCGTCGTTGCCGCCCTCGGCCGTGGCCTGCGAACCCGCCTGCGTCGCGCGCGCGAGGTGGGAAGCTGGCGGGAGCCCGAAGACGAGCGGCGGGGAAGGATGGCGGGGCACGACGGCGCGACGCGCCGCGGCCTGCCGCGGTCCCGCCCGGCAGGAGGTGAGCGATGTCCGAGGAAGTGACCGTTGCACTCGAGCTCGAGCGCGACTACCGGTTCGACGTGGACTTCGGGAACGAGCGGTGGCCGTCCCTGCTCATGGACGAGCCGGAGCCGCTCGGGGCCGGCGACGGGCCCAACGCCTCACGCGTGCTGGCGGCCGCCGTCGGCAACTGCCTCAGCGCCAGCCTGCTGTTCTGCCTGCGCAAGGCGCGCATCGAGGTCGGTGGGCTGCGCACGACGGTGACCGCGACGATGGACCGGAACGAGCGCGGCCGCCTTCGCGTCGCCGCGATGCGGGTGCGCATCGAGCCCGAGGTCGCTCCAGAGGACGTCCCCCGCATGGATCGGTGCCTGCAGCTCTTCGAGGACTTCTGCGTGGTGACGGCGAGCGTCCGGGGCGGGATCGACGTCGGCGTGGAGGTGGCCCCGCCGGGACGGCCGGCAGGCTCCTAGACGGGATCCCTGGCGGAGGCCGCGAGCCCGAGCAGGCTGGACGGCGGGCGGCCGCGGATGGAGGCATCGACCACCTCCACCGGATGCACCACGGGAAGCGGTCGCCCGAGCCGCTCCAGGGCGGCCCGGATCTGCAGGATGCATCCGGGGTTGGCGGTGACCAGCACCTCCGCCCCCGAGTCCAGCACGTGCCTTGCCTTGCGCTCGCCGAGCTCGGCGGCGGGCTCCGGCTCGAGGAGGTTGTACACGCCGGCCGACCCGCAGCAGAGGTCGGACTCGGCGATCTCGCGCAGCTCCAGCCCGGGGATCCGCCGCAGCAGGTCCCGGGGCTCGCGACGGACCCCCTGCGCGTGGGCCAGGTGGCAGGCGTCGTGGTACGCAGCGGCGAGCGGCAGCGGATGCCGCGGGGCAATGGGCTCGAGGCCGGCGAGCACCTCCGTCACGTCGCGGACCCGCTCGGCCAGCCGCGCCCCCCGCTCCGCGTATGCGGCATCGCCGGCCAGCAGGGCACCGTACTGCTTCATCGCGGAACCGCACCCGGCCGCGTTGACCACCACGGCCTCCACGCCGGCCGCGTCGAAGGCGTCGACCGTTCGCCGGGCGAACGCCAGCGCCTCTTCCTCGCGCCCGGCGTGGAGGCTGAGGGCCCCGCAGCAGCCCTGGCCCCCCGGCACCACCACCTCGCACCCCTCGGCCGAGAGGACCCTGACGGTGGCGTCGTTCACCCCGGGCAGCAGCACCCGCTGCGCGCAGCCGGCGAGCAGCCCGACCGTGCGGCGCGCGGTGCCCCGGGCGGGGATGCGACCCGGAAGCTCCCGCGCCGCGGGGATCTCGGGCAGCAGGGCCTCCATCGCGCGCAGGCGCGGAGGGAGCCGGTCGGTCAGCCCCGCACGGCGCAGGAGGCCGCGGATCCCCAGGCGGCGGTAGGCGCGCAGCAGCGGGGCGAGCGTCCGGAGCCGGGCCGGGTGCGGGAACAGGGCGAAGACGGCCCGCCGGAACGCCCGGTCGGTGAGCGAGCGCGGGTGGCGGCGTTCCACCTGCTGCCGGGTCGCCTCGATCAGCCGCTCGTAGCGGACTCCCGACGGACAGGCCGTCACGCACGCCATGCACCCGAGGCACCGGTCGAAGTGGTCCGCCATCGCGTCGGTGAGGGGCTCCCCCTCCAGCGCCTCCCGCATGAGGGAGATCCGCCCGCGGGGCGAGTCCATCTCCTGCCCCCACAGGACGTAGGTGGGACAGGAGGGAAGGCAGAACCCGCAGTGGACGCAGTCGTCGAGGAGCGCCTGCTCGGGCGGGTCGTGCCCGTCGAAGGCCGGCAGGACCGAGGTCACGCTCAGATCCCTCCCACGAACCGTCCTGGCGCCATGATCCCGGTGGGGTCGAACCGGGCTTTCACCCGTCGCATGAGCCCGAGCGCGTCGCCGGCGGGCCCCCACGCGTCCACGGCTCGCCGCATGCCGGCAGGGGCTTGGAGCAGCACGGCGCTGCCCCCGTCCACGGCCACGGCCCTGCGGACGTCCCGCACGACCTCGGCGACCGCGGGATCCTCCCCGGACAGCGCCGCCAGCAGCACGACGGCCCCGGCCCGGCCCCCGACGCGCAGGCCAACGCCGTGCCCGGTCGCCGAATCGCGCAGGGCCTCGAGCGCCGCGGCGAGCGTCGCCGGCACGGCCGCCACCTTGAGGCCGACCTCCCCCGGCCCCCAGGGCACGGCGGCGATCCGCTCCCAGACGACGCGCTCCTCGCCTCCCGCAAGGACGTGGTCCTCACCGTGGGCGGCGGCGATCTCCGCCGCCTGCCGGGCCTGGCCGGCCGCCCCGGGTTCGATCCCCTCGAACCGCACCGCCACCTCGACGGGGCCGCCCGGGTCGGACCAGGCGAGCTCCATGGCGCTCGGGACGAGCGCCGAGTCGAGCAGGGCCTGCTGCAGGCGCCCCGCCTCGGGTGGACCGGGCACCCTTGCCAGGACGGTCCTGCTCGCCGCCGGCACCGGGTGCAGGCGGAAGGCGAGCTCCGCGATGAGACCGAGCGTCCCGAGCGAGCCCGCGTAGAGCTTCATCAGGTCGTAGCCCGCCACGTTCTTCACCACCCGGCCGCCGGCCCTCGCCACCGTGCCGTCGGCGAGCACCACGGTGACGCCGATGACCAGGTCCCGGGCCGTCCCGTAGCGGTGACGGCGGGGGCCCGAGGCGTTCGCGGCCACCACCCCGCCCACCGTGGCGCCCTGCTCCGGCGGATCCAGGGCCAGCATCTGGCCGGCGTCGGCGAGTCGCTCCTGCAGGCGGGCGAGCGGCATCCCGGCCTGGACCCGGACCACCAGGTCTCCCGCGGCGTGGTCGAGCAGGCCGTCCAGGCGGGCCGTCGACACCACAACGTCGAGCCGTCCCGGAGGGTTTCCCCAGCCGATCTTCGTGCCCGCCCCCCGGGGAACGACGGCCAGGTCTCGCGCCGAGCACGCCGCGAGCGCCGCCGCGGCCTCCTGCACCGAGCCCGGCTCGACCACCCACCGGGGCAGCGATCCGTCGACGGCGTCCTTTGGCCCGACGTCGCGAACGTGCGCGTCGCCGACGACAGCCGCGAGGTCGCGGCGGATCCGGGCGGGAGTCGCCCGCTCCATCAGAACCGCTCCGCCACGCCGGCCCGCTCCATCGGGTGCTGCCGATAGGGGCCGGGCACCTCCCCGCACAGGCGCGGCGTCGGGAACACCTTCCCCGGGTTGCACCGGCCGTCGGGGTCGAAGGCGCACCGCAGGAGCTGCATCGCGTCCAGGTCGGCAGCAGCGAACATCTTCGGCATGTGCTTGGCCTTGTCCAGGCCCACGCCGTGCTCTCCGGTGATCGACCCACCCCGATCGAGGCAGGTCATCAGGATCGCGTTCGCCACCTCCTCGGCTCGCTCCGCTTGGCCCGGCACCCGGCCGTCGAAGAGCACCAGCGGGTGCAGGTTCCCGTCGCCGGCATGGAACACGTTGGCCACCCGGATACCGGCCTCCCGGGCCAGGTCGGCGATCACCCGCAGGACCTCCGGCAGGGCCGTGCGGGGAATGACCCCATCCTGCACGTAGTAGTCGGGGCTGATGCGTCCCACCGCGGCGAACGCGGACTTCCGCCCCTTCCACATCAGGGCCCGCTCGGCGTCGTCCGCAGCGATGCGGATCTCGGTCGACCCGTGCTGCCGGCAGATCCGCTCGACCTCGACGAACTGGTGCTCGACCTCGGGAGCCGGCCCGTCGAGCTCGACGATCAGCACGGCCCCCGCGCCCGGGTAGCCGGCGTGCACGGCGGCCTCGGCGGCCTCGATCGCGAGGGCGTCCATCATCTCGACCGCCGCCGGCACCACCCCCGCGGCGATGATGCCCGACACGGCCGTCCCGGCCTCGTCCGTGCCCGGGAACGCGGCCAGCAGGGTCTGCACGGTCTCGGGGCGCCGCAGGATGCGCAGCGTCGCCTTCGTCGCCACGCCGAGGGTTCCCTCCGAGCCGACGAAGGCACCCACCAGGTCGTAGCCGGGAGGATCGGGGGCCTTGGCTCCGAGATGCACCATCTCCCCGTCGGGAAGCACGACCTCGAGGGCGGTCACGTGGTTGGTCGTGAAGCCGTACTTCAGACAGTGGGCTCCGCCGGAGTTCTCGGCCACGTTCCCACCGATCGAGCAGACCTGCTGGCTCGAGGGGTCGGGGGCGTACTGGTAGCCGTGGGGCGCGACCGCCTGGGTCACTGACAGGTTGAAGACGCCGGGCTCCACCACCACCCGCTGGTTCGCGAGGTCGACCTCGAGGACCCGTCGCATCCGTGAGAGCACGACGAGGACCCCGGACTCGACCGGCACGGCCCCCCCGGAGAGGCCGGTCCCCGACCCCCGGGCGACGAACGGCACCCCGTGCTCGTGGCAGAGCCGGACGACGTCGCGCACCTGCTCGGCCGTCTCGGGAATCACCACGAGCGAGGGCACGACCCTGTGAGTGGTCAGGCCGTCGGTCTCGTAGGTCCGCAGCTTCTCGCGCTCGTGGACGACCCCGGCGGGTCCCACGACG
>JAJYGW010000311.1 GCA_021790615.1 Actinomycetes bacterium
GCTCGGGTCCTGTAGTAGGCGCTGTGGCGATCCGAGAGCGAGCGTCGCCGGCCGAGGTTGGTCGGGTGCGGCCCGAAGACGAGGCGGTTGCGGGCGGTGGCGCTCCCGAGCTCGACCGGGTCACCGAGGCTCGTCATCTGGTCCTCGTCGCAACGGTGCGCCTCACCGATCCTGTCTCATCGGGTAGGTGCTCATCGGGTAGGTGGCGGCGCGCTCGCGGGCGCGTGAGACGGCGCGCGCCGCCCGAACGCGACCGGGACCGGCCGTCCCGGCGTGTCGTGTCCGCGGCCTCCATGGACCGCGGGGCGGGCGGGGCGGGCGGGGTGGGCAGCGAGCGCGGCGAGCGCCCGCTCCCCGTGCCCGAGCACGCACTCGGGGTCAGGCCCGTCGAGCGGCAGGCCGGTCGCGAACTTGGCGGCCATGCAGCCCCCATGGCAAGCGCCATAGGAGCCGCAGGCATTGCACACGTCGGCCTCCGTGCCACTTGGCGGCTTCCGCAGGGCACCGAAGAGCTCGCTGTCCCGCCAGACTCCGCCAAAGCCACCGGGATCGAGGATGCTCCCGGCGCGGAACGCCGGGTGCATGACGAATGGGCAGGCATAGACGTCACCTACGGGATCGACGAGGCAGACGACCCGCCCGGCACCGCAGAGATTGAGACCGGCTAGCGGCTCGTCGCCAAGGGGACCTAGGTGGAAGAAGGAGTCTCCCGTCAGCACTTCGGGATGGCAGGACAGGAAAGCGTGCACCTCCCTCAGTTGCGCTGAGGTCGGTCGCAGATCGTTCCAGCTCGCGACGCCACGGCCGGCAGGGCGCAGGCGGGTCAGGCGCAACTCGGCCCCGAACTGTCCCGCCAGCGCCAACATATCACCAAGCTCCCCGGCGTTCAGGCGGGTCACGACCACGCTCACCTTGAAGGGACCAAAGCCGGCGCCCGCGAGCCGCCCCATCGCCCGAAGGGCTGCGTCAAAGGTTCCCTCTCCCCGCACTTCGTCGTTGGAGGAAGCAGACGCCCCGTCCAGGCTTATCTGGATGTCGAGGTAGCCCATCTCGGCATAACGCCGGGCACGCGATCGTGTCATGGTGGTGCCATTTGTAGAGAACTTGACGCCGACACGCCGTGAGACCGCGTACTCGACCAGCTCCACGAAGTCCGGACGAAGCGTCGGTTCCCCGCCTCCGATGTTCACGTAGAAGACCCCCATGGCAACGAGCTCGTCGACGAATGCCCGCGCTTGAGCTCCGCTCAGCTCGCGAGGGTCGCGAACCCCCGAGCTCGACAGGCAGTGCACGCACGACAGATTGCACCCATAGGTGAGCTCCCAAGTGAGGCAGATCGGGGCATCGAGCCCGCTCAGGAGCTCGCCCGAGAGACGTCCGGAGCTCACGGAAGGCTCCGGCGGCGCACGACATCGCTTCGCGCGAGAGCTGCGAGAGCTCTGACCAGTCCGGCCTCGTGCGCCTTGTCGATCTCGAGCGCGGCGAGCGAGTCGGCGACCGAGCTGTGCCGGGCGAGCTCTTCGACAAGGCGCACGAGATCGAAGGAGCGGAGAAAGGTGAGGCGACGGTTGCCGTAGTGATACGCCAGCGCCCCGAACGGCTCGCTTCGCAGGGCGACATCGGGGTGCAGCTCGTAGGGATCTGCCGGGTCGAAGCCCGTCTCAGTAGACGCCGCACATCCCATCGATAGAGATCTCCTCGACGAGCAATTCCTCCTCGACGAGAAGCTCCGCGTGGGCTCCGAGCTGGCCGTCACGAGCCGGGTCCGCGTCGGTGTGCAGCTCCGCCGCGACGAGCGGGTCCGCTTCGGTGGCTGGGCTCTCTGGGGCTGGGCTCTCTGGGGCTGGGCTCTCGGTGGCTGGGCTCTCTGGGGCTGGGCTCTCGGTGACGGTCATGGCGGGCCTCCGGCTTTGATCGCCCTCGGGGAGGTCGGGCGATGGTCGAGCGGGCGATGGTCGAGCTGGCAGGGTTCGAGCGGGCACTGTCCGGCCTGATGATAGCGAGGGCCCGGGACGCCTTCACAAGGTGACACCTCCACCGGGCGCCACGAGGGCACCCCCGTCGACCACGAGGGTGTGACCGGTGATCCAGCGCGCCGCATCCGAGGCAAGAAACAGCGCAGCAGCTCCGATGTCGTCCGGCTCGCCGATCCTCTTCAGCGGCAGACGGGAGGCGACCACCTCCTCGGCCGGCTCCCACAGCGCTCGGGCAAAGTCCGTGCGGACAAGGCCCGGGGCGATCGCATTCACGCGGACCGGTCCGAGCTCGGCCGCAAGCTGGCGCGTGAGATGGATGACGGCGGCCTTCGTGACGTTGTACCAGCCGATGCCGGGCTCGACGAGGTAGCCGCCAATAGAGGCGATGTTGATGACCGAGCCGCCGTTTCTTGCCATCGAGGCCTTGTAGGCGAGCTGGGTCCAGACAAGCACAGCGGTCTGGTTGACCTGGACCGTCTTTGTGGCGCGGGGCACGTCGATATCGGCGATCGGACCGAAGTGCGGACTCGTCCCCGCGTTGTTGACGAGCACGTCGAGGCTCCCGAAGCGCTCCATCGTGTGGGCCACACATGCGGCAGCCTGCTCCGGCTCGCCCGCGTTGGCCACGAACCAGGAGACCTCGCCACCGCCAGGTGCGATCGATGACGCCGCGGCGCGAAGCCCCTCCTCCTTGCGCGAGCTGAGCATCACGTTGGCGCCCGCCTCCGCGAGGCGTGCCGCGATCGCGAGTCCGATGCCGCGCGAGCCGCCCGTCACGAGTGCGACCTTGCCGTCGAGTCTGAGATCCATCCAGACACCGTAGGCTCCCGCCGTGGCCGCGAACCGCCTCGGTGCTGAGACGAGCCCCTACCTCCGCCAACACAGCCAGGATCCGGTCGACTGGTATCCCTTTGGGCCCGAGGCGTTCGAGCGGGCGAGAGAGCTCGACCGGCCGGTCTTCCTGTCGATCGGCTACTCGGCGTGCCACTGGTGCCATGTCATGGCGCATGAGTCCTTTGCCGACGAGACGACGGCCAGGGAGATGAACGAGAGCGTCGTCGCGGTGAAGGTCGACCGCGAGGAGCGCCCCGATGTCGATGCGCTCTACATGGAGGCAGTCCAGGCCGCGACCGGTCGCGGCGGTTGGCCGATGAGCGTCTTTGCCACCCCTGACGGGCGGCCGTTCTACGCCGGGACGTACTTCCCCGACAGGGCTGGGCGAGGAATGCCGACGTTTCGAAGTGTCCTCCGGGCTGTGGCAGACGCCTGGGCAGACCGCCGAGAGGAGGTGCTCGACCAGGCCGACTCCCTCTCCCAGGCCGTCGCCCTCCGACTGGCGCCACCACCGGCTGAGGGCGCGGGGGCGGGTGGCGGCGCGGCCGCGGGTGGCGGCGCGGTGGCTGCTGGCGGCGCGGTCACAGTAAGCGCGGCGAGCGTGACCGCCGCCATCGCTGAGGCGTGCCGCCACCTGGCCGAGATCTCCGATCCTGTGCACGGTGGCTTCGGTCGCGCGCCCAAGTTCCCCCAACCCCTCTACCTCGACCTGTTGCTGCGCGCGCACGTCGAGGGGATCGCGGTGCCTCAGGGCTCGGCGGGCTCCACCCCGCTTGCGCCCCTCGAGGTCGCTCTCGGCGCGCTCGAGGCGATGGCCGCTGGGGGGATTTGGGACCACTTGGGAGGGGGTTTCTCGAGGTACTCGGTGGACCGCGAGTGGCTGGTGCCGCACTTCGAGAAGATGCTGTACGACCAGGCGCTGCTCGGTCGCGTGTACCTTCACGCCTGGCAGATCACCGGTGACGCCCGGTGGCGTCAGGTGCTCGGCGAGATCATCGCCTACGTGCTGCGCGACCTGGCGCTGGCCGGTGGGGGCATCGCTTCGGCCGAGGATGCCGACTCGGAGGGGGAGGAGGGGCGTTTCTACGTCTGGGATGCAGGGGAGATCGAGGCGGTGCTCGGGCCGGAGCTCGCACCCGCGGCGCTTGCGTGGTGGGGAGTGAGACCGGGCGGCAACTTCGAAGAGCACAGCATCTTGTTTCGGGCCGAGCGCGCCGAGCTGCTCCGGCCACCTGAGATCGAGGAGGCGAGGCGCCGGCTCCTCGATGCCCGATCCCGGCGCGTGCGGCCCGGATTGGACGACAAGGTCCTGACGGAGTGGAACGCGATGATGTGCGCCACGCTCGCCGAGGCCGCTCTAGGCACCGGGGAGTCGTCCTGGCGCCGGGCCGCGGAGGATCTGGGCGAGCTGCTCGTCGGGCAGTGTCGTCGTGGCGGCGACGGGCGTGTGCTTCGCTGCCCCTCGCGGGGCGAGGGCCGGCCGGACCTCCTCGGGTACTCTGCCGACGCCGCCTGGATCGTCGAGGCTCTG
Source organism: Actinomycetes bacterium (assembly GCA_021790615.1). The sequence continues at coordinate 4,342 of JAJYGW010000311.1, forward strand.
GTGCGCCTGGCCGAGTGCACCGGGAAGGACAGGTGGCTCGAACCGGCCAGCGCCGTCGCCGACCAGCTTCTCGATCTCTTCGAGGACAAGGAGAGCGGCGGGCTCTTCACTACCGGTGCAGATGCCGAGCACCTGGTGGTCCGTCCTCGTGAGCTGTACGACAACGTCACCCCGTCGGCTCTGTCGGTCGCGGTCGGCGCTCTTGCCCGCCTTGCATCGCTGAGCGGTGACGATGCCTACGACTCAGCCGCACGCCGGTTGCTGGCGTCGGGCGCCGTGATCATCGCAAGGGCACCGACCGCGGCAGCCGCCCTGCTCGGGGCAGCCGACGTCTTGGCGAGCGGGATCGTCGAGGTTGCCGTGACCGGTGACCGGCCGGATCTTGTGAACCATCTCGGGGGGAGATGGCTGCCGCGGACCGTGCTCGCGTGGGTAGCAGGGGGCGGCGGCTCGCTCGCCGGCGCGCGCGGCTCGGGCGCGGGCGGCG
>JAJYGW010000355.1 GCA_021790615.1 Actinomycetes bacterium
GCCGACACGCTCCGGCACATCCACGAGTACCTGGGCGGAGGCGACGCCCCGAAGCTCCTCGAGGTCGGCGTGGGGCTCGCGGAGCGGCTCCCCGGTGGCGAGCGCATCTCTGCGACGGTCGCCCGCCGGAACATCACCCGCATGGCCGGCCAGTTCATCATCGGGACCGACGCCGCCGAGGTGGCCGCGGCGCTCGGGCGCCTCTGGCGGACCGGGAGCGCCGCGACGGTGGACCTGCTCGGCGAGAAGACGGTCACCGCTGCCGAGGCCGACGGGTACGCCGGGCGGGTTCGGGAGCTGCTCGAGCGGCTCTTCGTGGCCGCGGATGGCTGGGCCCCGGACGACCACCTCGGGCGGGACGACCTCGGTGCGATCCCCCGGGTCAGCGTGAGTATCAAGCCCACGGCGCTCGCGCCCCGCTATGCCCCGCTCACCGCAACGGAGGGCAAGGCCGAGCTCGCATTCCGCCTCGGCCCCCTCCTCGACCTCGCAGCGCAGCGCGGCGCACTCGTCTTCTTCGACATGGAGCACTACGACGTGAAGGACCTCACCCTCGAGGCCTTCGAGGAGCTCGCGGCGGCGCCGGGGCTCGAGTCGGCGTCGCTCGGCATCGTGCTCCAGGCCTACCTGCGGGACAGCTACCGGGACCTCCAGCGTATCGTCGCCGCCTCGGTGGCCCGGGTGGGAGCGGGGAAGTCGCCGTTCTGGGTCCGGCTCGTGAAGGGCGCCTACTGGGACACCGAGTGCGTGCACGCCCGCGCAGAGGGTTGGCCGGAGCCGGTCTTCCTCGACAAGGCGCAGACGGATGCCAACTACGAGCGCTGCGTCCGGCTCCTGCACGACCACCACGGCGAGGTGCGCGCCGCGTTCGGGTCCCACAACCTGCGCAGCCTTGCCTACGCCGTCTGTTACGCGCGCTCGCTCGGGATCCCGGACAGCGGCTACGAGCTGCAGATGCTCCACGGCATGGCGGAGCCGGTCCAGGACGCGATCCGCCAGCTCGGCCTGCGGCTGCGGATCTACGCCCCGATGGGTGAGCTCGTGCCCGGGATGAGCTACCTCATCCGGCGCCTCCTCGAGAACACCTCGAACGAGAGCTTCGTGCGGCACCGCTTCGCAGAGGGGCGCGGGCTCGACGCGCTGCTCGCCCCCCCTCGGGTCGGTGAGCTGCCCGGGCCGACCGAGCCCACCGCCAGAGGCGAGACCGACTCGGCGAACCCGGGGCCCTACCGGCACGAGCCGGTGCGCGAGTGGCGCCGCGCGGCCGCTCGGGAGGAGCTGGCCCGCACGCTCCGTGCGATCGGCCGCCGCCTCGGGAGCGACGTCCCCGGTGAGGGACCGATCGAGGTCCGGGCGTTCGTGGCCGGGGAGGAGGTGGAGACCGGGGAGACCATCGCCTCGGTGAACCCCTCGCACCCCTCGGCGTTGGTGGGGGTCTCCGCGAGCTGTGGCGTCCGCGAGGCGGACGAGGCCGTCGCGGCGGCTGCCGAGGCGTTCCCGGTGTGGCAGGGCGCGCCGGCAGCCCAGCGCGCTGCGACGCTGTTCCGGGCGGCCGCCTGGATGCGCCACCACCGCGAGGAGCTGAGCGCGCTCGAGGTCCTCGAAGCCGGGAAGCCCTGGCCGGAAGCCGACGCCGACGTCTGTGAGGCAGTGGACTTCTGCGAGTACTACGGGCGTGAAGCGCTCCGACTGGACGGCGGTGGCGTGGTCAACTCGCCACCGGGGGAGGCGAACAACCTCCGCTATCAGGGCAAGGGTGTCGCAACGGTGATCGCGCCCTGGAACTTCCCCCTCGCCATCCCGACCGGGATGGTCGTCGCGGCGCTCGCCGCCGGCAACACCGTCGTGCTCAAGCCCGCAGAGCAGACGCCGGTGATGGCGGCGATGCTCGTCCAGGCCTTCCGGGAGGCCGGCCTCCCGCCGGGGTGCCTCAACCTCCTCCCCGGCCTCGGAGAGGTGGTCGGGGCGCGGCTCGTGGAGCACCCCGAGACCGCGCTCGTCGCCTTCACCGGTTCGCTCGCCGTCGGGCTCGCGATCTCCGCGGCAGCAGCCCGGCACCGTCCCGGCCAGCGCCATCTCCGGCGCGTGATCGCCGAGCTGGGCGGGAAGAACGCGATCGTGGTCGACGCCGATGCCGATCTCGACCAGGCCGTGCCGGCCGTGCTCGCCTCGGCCTTCGGCTTCGCGGGCCAGAAGTGCTCTGCCGCGTCCCGGGTCGTCGTCCACCAGGCGATCGCCTCGCGCTTCGTCGAGCGACTCGTGGGGGCAGGTCGTGAGCTCGTGGTGGGGGACCCCATCTCGCCGTCGGTCGCGGTTGGCCCGGTGATCGACGCCGACGCCCTCGAGCGCGTGCGGCGCTACGTGGGCCTCGCGCCCGACGAGGGCCGGGTCGTCCTTGCCCGGACCGACGTGCCCGACGAGGGATACTTCGTCGGGCCTCATATCGTCGACAACGTGGGAGAGGATGCGACACTTGTCCGGGAGGAGATCTTCGGCCCGGTCCTCGCGATCCAGCGGGCATCCTCGTTCGAGGAGGCGCTGCGCCTGGCGAACAACACCGACTACGCGCTCACCGCGGGGATCTTCTCCCGCTCCCCGGCGCGCATCGCCGAGGCCGCGTCGCGCCTTCGGGCCGGCAACGTCTACGTCAACCGGGGCATCACCGGCGCCGTCCCGGGCCAGCAGCCCTTCGGCGGCTACGGGCTCTCCGGCATCGGCTCGAAGGCAGGTGGGCCGGACTACCTGTTGCAGTTCTGCGATCCCCGGGTCGTCACGGAGAACACGGTGCGCCAGGGCTTCGCTCCCGAGCTGGCGTGAGTCGCGGGGTTCTCCGGGCGGGGCTGGGTCGGGCTGTGTCCCGCCCCTTCGCCGCCCGCATGGCGGTGCTCTGGCGTGGTGACCCCGGACGGCACCTCGTGCGCCGGTTCGGGATCGGGGTTGCGACGGTGGTGGCGGTGTCGGGCCTGGCCGCCTGTTCGGGACCGCCGCCGAGCGCGTCGTCGCAGCTCCAGAGCTGGGCGAAGATGGCCGGCTACCCGGCCTCGACCGCGCGAATCGAGTCCGACCTCGTCCAGATCCGTCGCTGGCAGGCGAAGGGCAACGCCCCCCAGGCCAAGCTCGACTGCATCGGGATGGGGAGCGATGCGGGGAGAGCAGACAACCAGCTCCCGACCCCCGACAAGGCCCTCACGACGATCCTGAACGCCGGGTACAGCGCGTACTTCGACTACGCAGCCGAGTGCCAGCGCTCGAAGGGCATCGAGACGCCGGCGATGGTCGCGCTCGCGGTCGCGGGCCAGCACGACCTCGCCGAGGCGGCGGCGATGTACCAGACGGCCGCACGGGTGCGCTGAGCCGTGATGGCCGAGCGAGCTTCGTGATGGCGGCCGAGGACGACCGCCGGCGCATGCGCCGGGTGCTCTGGGCCATGCCCCAGGGCCTCTACGTGCTCGGGACGGCGGCCAGCGGGAGGCGGAACCTCATGACGGTGAGCCTCGCGACCCAGGCCTGCGTCGAGCCCCCGATGGTTGCCGTGGCGGTGGAGCGCGTCGCGTGGTCGCACGCGCTCCTGGCGGAGGGGGGGGTGTTCGCGCTGAGCCTCCTCGACCGGCAGGACCGAGCGCTCGTACGGCGGTTCGTGAAGCCGGTCGCCGAGGGGCCCGAGCCAGGCGAGCTCGGCGGGGAGCCGGTGGAGGAAGCCGTCACGGGTGCTCCGGTGCTCCGGCGGGCGCTTGGTTTTCTCGACTGCCGGGTTACCGAGCGCCTCGAGCTCGGCTCTCACAGCCTCTTCGTCGGGGAGGTGCTGGCCGCGGGCGAGCGGGGGGTGCCGGCCGAGCCGCGGCGGGCGGGCGTGGACGGACCAGCAGGACACGACGCCCCGTCGCCCGCTGCGGACCAGGCGCTCGGCGCGATGGTCCTGCGCATGGAGGACACGAGGATGCACTACGGCGGCTGAGGGACGTAGGCTGCGCCGAGTGGTCGTCCCGAGCCGAGCCGACCCGCTCGACGGCGCGGTCTGGGTCGACGACCGAGCGAGCTTTGCCGCCGTCGTGGCCGCGCTCCGAGGAGCGCCCGCGTACGCGTTGGACACGGAGTTCCACCGGGAGCGCACGTACTTCGCCCGCCTCGCGCTGGTCCAGGTGGCCTGGCAGGACGGTCTCGCGCTCGTGGACCCGCTCGCGGTCGACCTGCGTCCCCTCGCCGAGGTCTTCGCCGGCCCCGGCCTCGCCGTCGTGCACGCAGCGGACCAGGACCTCGAGGTGCTCGAGCTCGCGGTGGGACAGGTTCCGGCGCACCTGTTCGACACGCAGCTGGCGGCGGGACTGGTCGGGCTCAGCTCCCCGTCCCTCGCAACCCTTGTCGAGCGCTACCTCGGCGTGCGCCTCGAGAAGGGTGACCGCCTCACGGACTGGCTGCACCGTCCGCTCACCGCCGACCAGCGCCGCTACGCAGCCGGCGACGTGGCCTACCTCCTCGAGCTGGCGGACCTGATCCGGGAGGACCTGGACCGGCGCGGCCGCCTCGCGTGGGCGGAGGAGGAGTGTGAGGTGCTCTTGCGGCGCCGGCCCCGCCATGCGCTCCCCGAGCAGGCGTGGTGGAAGCTCAAGGATGCGCGCTCGTTGACGGGTCGGGCCCGCGGGGTCGCCCAGTCGGTATCCGCCTGGCGTGAGCGAACGGCCGCCGAGGCCGACGTGCCCGTCCGTTTCGTGCTCTCGGACATGGCGCTGTCGGGCGTGGTGCACCGCCAGCCGAAGACGCTGCCCGAGCTCGCAGAGATCGGAA
>JAJYGW010000307.1 GCA_021790615.1 Actinomycetes bacterium
CGCCGCTCGGCGGCTCGCTCGCCTGGTCGCGGTGTTCGCCATCCTCGCACTGGTCATTGCCACGCTGCTCGGCCTGGTCGAGATCTCATTGGCCTCGCTGCACGGCCGGGGGAACATCGTCGTGCGCCTCGACGCCGCCGATCTGGCGACGCCTCAGGTCTGGGCGACCGGCGCCGTCGCCCTCGCGTTGGGCCTGATCGGGATCTTGGTGTACCGACGGCGACCGGAGTCGTAGCCGCGTCGGCGCGCGCCGAGGCGCAGTGCCCACGGCACCGATCGGGGCGACCGCCCGCCAAGACTCCCCGGTCCGCAACGGAGCAAGGCCGCCGGGCCCAGCAGGTCCTCGCTACGCTCGCCCCATGGCGCGCGCAGAGTCGCTGGTGCTGCTCAACACCGGGCATGGCAAGGGAAAGTCCTCCGCTGCGTTCGGGGTGATGGGCCGGGGGTGGGCCCGGGGCTGGCGTGTCGGCGTGGTCCAGTTCGTAAAGGGCGGCAAGTGGAAGACCGGTGAGCGCAAGCTCGCCGAGCATCTCGGCATCGAGTGGCACACCCTCGGCGACGGCTTCACCTGGGAGTCGACGGACCTCGACGAGACCGCAGCGAAGGGCCGCCACGCCTGGGAGGTCGCCGCGCACATGCTCGCCTCTGGCGAGTACGACCTCCTCATCCTGGACGAGGTGACCTACGCCGTGACGTACGGCTGGGTATCCGTCGAGGACGTGGTGGCCGGCATCACCAACCGGGCTCCGAAGACGAACGTGGTCCTCACGGGGCGCGACGCCCACGAGGCGCTCGTGGAGCTCGCCGACACCGTGACCGAGATGCGCAAGGTCAAGCACGCTTACGACCGGGGCATCACGGCGAAGAAGGGCATCGAGTACTGAGAGCCGGACGACCACGTCGCCTCGACGCGGCAGTCGGCGCAGGGATGAACGGCAACCCCGAGGTTGGCGGCAGCGCCGCGGTGGGCGCCAGCCCCGAGCGAGCCTGCCTCCCGCCCCGGCTCGTCGTCGCGGGCACGCACTCCGGGGCCGGTAAGACCACCGTCGCGACGGGGCTGATGGCGGCGCTCGCTGCCACCGGCCACACGGTTGCCAGCGCCAAGGTGGGGCCGGACTTCATCGACCCCGGCTACCACACCCTCGCCACGGGGCGCCCCGGGCACAACCTCGACCCATGGCTCCAGGGCGCCGACGCACAACAGGCCCTCGCGGCGCGAGCTGCCCGCAACGCAGATCTCCTCGTGGTCGAAGGGGTGATGGGGCTCTTCGACGGCGCGGCGACTCCGCTCCGCCCCGATGGTGAGCTCGACCTCGACGGTGAGCTCGAACCCGGTGGCGAGCGGGACCGATCGGGTGGGAGGGACCGAAGGGCTCGCGGAGCGGCCCCGGACGGGGCCCGGGACGAGGGCCACCTGAGCCTTCCGGTCGCGTCGACGGCAGAGGTCGCCGCGCTGCTCGAGGCCCCGGTCCTCCTGGTCGTCGACGCGCGGGGGCTCTCGGGTTCGGTCGCTGCGCTCGTGCAGGGCTACGCCCGGTTCCACCCGGCAGTCCAGGTCGCGGGGGTCGTCCTCAATCGTGTGGGGAGCGACACCCACGAGGCGCTGCTCCGCGAGGCACTCGACGGCACCGGGGTCGCCGTCCTCGGAGCGCTCCGCCGCGACGACGCGTGGCGGTGGCGCGAACGCCACCTCGGCCTCGTGCCGGTGGTGGAGGACGCCGCGAGGCTGCGGCGGGCGGTCGAGCGGCTGGGGCGCGCCGTGGCGGCGAGCTGCGATCTCGACGCCATCGTCCGCCTCGCCCGGGCCGCTCCGGCGACCACGGTGCGCCACGTCCTGCCGGCGACCGAGCCCGTCGCCCGGGTCCGCATCGCGCTGGCGTCGGGCCCCGCCTTCTCCTTCGCCTACCCCGAGAACCTGGAGCGCCTCGCCGAGGCGGGCGCAACCCTGGTGCCCTTCGATCCCCTCACCGACGAGGCGCTCCCAGCGGACGTGGGCGGCCTCTACGCCGGCGGGGGCTTTCCCGAGGTGTTCGCTGGGACACTCGGTGCGAACGAGCCCCTTCTCGCAGCGCTGCGCGCCCGCTGCGGCAGAGACCTCGTGACCTGGGCCGAGTGCGGAGGCGCCCTCTGGCTGAGCCGCTCGCTCGACGGCACGCCGATGGCTCGCGTCCTCCCCGCCGACGCCCACATGACCGACCGGCTGCACCTCGGCTACCGCCACGCAGCGCTGCGCTCGGACGGCCCGCTCGGCCCGGCCGGGACACGCCTTCGCGGCCACGAGCACCACTACAGCGTGCTCGAGCCGGGTGGGGATGCCCTCTCGCTCGCCGGGCGCCTCGGCCAGGGCCGTGACGGCTTCGCCGGTCCGGGCCTGCTCGCCACCTACCTCCACGTGCACCTCGGCGCCGAACCCGAGCCTGCGCGGCGCTTCGTCGCTGCGGTAGCGCGCCAGCGCCTCCGCCCGGCCTGACCAGCGCGAGCCCGCTGCGACCGGACAGGGAGGCCGGGTAGGATCACCTCGCTCGACACGGGAGCCGGTGGGAGGCCGGCGCCGACAGGCTGTGACCGGGGAGCCGCCCGGCGAGTGCGCTCGCTGGCCGCCACGATCCGGGAGCCAGCCCCCGCCGGCGAGCTCCGACAGCCCGAGGAGCGCGTGTGAGAGAGAGCCCATCGCCGACCCTGCCCGAGCGTTCGCGCGCCGCCGGCGAGCTCGCGCAGGCGGGAGGGAGCACGGGAGCCGCCCCAGCAGCCACCGGTGACGCAGGGGCAGGGGCAGGGGCGTCTCGCGCCGGTATCCGGGAGCCGGCCAGCAGCGCGGGGGCAGGGTCGGCCCCCTCCGCCAGGACCCCCCCGGGTCGGCTGGTCGGGATCGGCGTCGGCCCGGGCGATCCCGAGCTCGTCACCCTGAAGGCCCGACGGGTGCTCGCCACGGTCGACCGCGTCGTCGCGCCGACGCTGGCGCCGGACGTCGTCGGGCGTGCCGAGGCGATCGTGCGCCAGCTCCTCCCCGACCTCGCAGTCACCCGGGTCGTGTTCGACATGCGTCGCGACGCCGACGTGAGCGGCCCCGTCCTGGCCCTGGTGGAGCTGCTCGACGCGGGCGCGGAGGTTGGCTTCGTCACGCTCGGCGACCCGGCCTGCTACTCCACGTTCTCCGCGGTGCGCCACGAGCTGGAGACGACCCGGCCCGGCACCGCCATCGACACCGTGCCGGGCATCATGGCGTTCCAGGCCCTCGCAGCGAGCGCCGGGCTGTGCCTCGTCGACGGCACGGAGTCCCTCTCCCTCGTCACCGCCCTCGACGGCCCGGCGCCCGTCGCTGCGGCGTTGGCCGAGCCGGCCAACGCCGTCGTCGTCTACAAGGGGGGTCGCTACCTCCCCGAGATCACCGCCGCGCTCGCCGCTGCGGGCCGGAGTGGGGCGGTGGTGGGCGAGCTCCTCGGCCTGCCGGGCGAGCGCCTCGGCCCGCCGGAGCGCTGGGCGGGAGGCCCTGCGAGCTACCTCGCCACGGTCGTCGTGCCCCCGGCAGCGCGAGCGGTCGGGGAGGCGTCATGAGCCGGGGACCCGACACGTCGGCGACGACCGCAGGCCGCGGGCTGGTGAGCTTCGTGGGCGCGGGCCCTGGCGCACCCGATCTGTTGACCCTGCGTGGCGCGGACCGCCTCGCCGGGGCGGACATCGTCATCTGGGCCTCGTCGCTCGTCCCCGAGGCGCTGCTCGGGCACGCCTCGCCGGCTGCAACCGTGCTCGACTCCGCGGAGATGACCCTGGAGGACGTCCTGGCCGTCTACGCCGGTGCGCCCGAGTCGCGCATCGTCCGGCTCCACTCCGGCGACCCCTCCCTCTACGGCGCCATCCAGGAGCAGCTCGACTGGTGCATCGCCGCCGAGCGGCGCTTCGAGATCGTGCCCGGGGTGAGCGCGCTCGCCGCGGCCGCCGCAGTCGCCGGGCGGGAGCTCACCATCCCCGGGGTGAGCCAGAGCGTGATCCTGACCCGCCTCGCCGCGCGCACCTCGGCCTCGACCGGGCCCGGCGAGTCCGTCGCGGCGCTCGCCGCGCACGGGCTCACGATGGGCGTCTTCCTCTCCGCCGCGCGCCCGGGGGCGCTCCAGGAGGAGCTCGAGGCGAGCGGGGCCGGTTACGCGCCGGACACCCCGGCGTGCGTCGTGGTGCGTGCGACCTGGCCCGACCAGCAGATCCGGTGGACCACCGTCTCGGAGCTCGCTGCGACACTCCGCGAGACCGGCGCGACGACCACGGTCCTGGTCCTGGTCGGGAACGCCCTCTCCGCCGCACCCCGCCGGAGCCACCTCTACGACCCGGGCTTCGCGCACGCCCACCGGCGCCGATCCCTCCCCGGTTCGACGCAGGGCCGGCCCGCGCCGCGCCGCCGGCGATGAGCCCGACGCGACCCGGCGGCCTGCGCAGCGGGTGGACCACCGGGACCTGCGCCGCCGCCGCGACCAAGGCTGCTGCGCTCGGCCTGGTCACCGGGAGCGTGCCAGCGACGGTCGAGGTGGCGCTGCCCTCGGGCACACGCGTCTCGTTCCCCGTGGAGGCGGAGGGTCCCGCCACCGCCGTCGTCGTGAAGGACGCGGGCGACGACCCCGACTGCACGGACGGTGCTCGGGTGACGGCAACCGTCTCCGAGCTCGTGCTGGCCGAAGGGGCACCCGCCAGATCGGCTCGCGAGACGACCGGCCGCACGCCCGGCAGATCGGCCGGTGACGCGCTCGACCGGACGGTCGACAGCGACGACGGGTCGGCCGGTGCCATGGT
>JAJYGW010000219.1 GCA_021790615.1 Actinomycetes bacterium
CTCGTCGAGGCCGGCCTCTTGCATCCCGTACCGACTCCGGACCCGTGCAGCGGCTCGCGCATCCTCGTCGTCGTGCCCGTCCGTCACCCACCTCCGTCGCTCGCGCACCTCGTCGAAACGCTGAGACGCGACGACCTCGCCGTCTGCCTCGTCGACGACGGCTCAGACGACGGCGGGGCGGCGACTCGCCGGTTCGCCGAGCGGACGGGAGCGACGCCGATCGTTCGCGCCGAGTCCGGTGGCCCGGCAGCTGCACGCAACGCGGCACGTCCACTTGCCGCCGGCCACGACCTCGTCGCCTTCCTGGACGCCGACGTGGTGCTCGCCGCGGATGGCGGGGGAGACCCGCTCGACTGGCTGTGGCGGTGTGTCGGCCACTTCTGCGACGAGGAGGTCGCGCTGGTGGCACCGAGGGTGTCGTCATCCGTGCCGGGCATGGCGGCGCGGGCGGCCGGCCGGCTCGGGGCCTACGAGGCGACCGAGTCGCCGCTCGACCTCGGACCCGACGCCGGTCTCGTGGGAGTCGGGCGGCGGCTCTCGTACGTGCCGGCGGCGGCGCTCGTCGCCCGGCGCGAGGCACTCGAGCAGGTCGGCTGGTTCGACGAGAGCCTGCGCTACGGAGAGGACGTCGATCTCGTGCGTCGGATAGGCGAGGGGGGTTGGCGGTGCCGCTACGAGCCGGCTGCCCTCGTCGGTCATCCGGCACGTCAGGGACCGCTCGCCTTCGTCCGCCAGCGGTTCGGCTACGGCTCCTCTGCGGCTGCACTCGAGCGCAGGCATCCCGGCACCGTGGCGCCCTTCGCGGCGCCTCCGGTCATGGCGGCGGCAGCGTGCGCGGCCCTTTGCGCGGTGGCGGCAGGACCGCGGACACGCCGTGCCGGCGCGCTCGCGAGCCTCGCAGCCGGCGCGTACGTCGTCCGGCGCCTGTCCGCTGCCCTCGGAGCGGCTGGCTGCCCTGATCCGCGATCCCTGGCGGTGCGGCTGACGGCCCGGTCGGTGGTGGCGAGCGCGGGCGGGCTGCTGACCGCCTTCCGGCGGGCCTGGTGGCCGCTCACGCTCCCGCTCTGGCTCGTGCCGCGCGTCCGGCGGCGGTTGGCGCTGCTCGCCCTGTGCTCGGTCGTCGCCGGCCATGGCGGCCGCTTGTGGGCCGGCGGCCCGGCGAGGGGTGGGGGGATGGGCGGCGGCGGCCCGGCGGGGTGCTCCGAGGGGCTCGCCGAGGCCATCGCCCATGTCGGCATCGGCGCCGCCGACGACCTCGCCTACAGCGCCGGCGTCTGGTGGGGCTGTGCCCGGGAGCGGAGCATCAGGGCGCTCTACCCTCGGCTCGGGCGGATCAGACCGACGCGGACGGTCCCTCGAGGCGGCTGAGGCCATCCCGCCGCACCTTGCCGAGAGGTGTCCGCGGCAGCTCGTCCACGAGGACGATCTCTCTCGGCGCGGCGTACCCGGCGAGCTCGCCACGCACGAGGTCGCGGATCTCGCCGAGCAGCGTGGCTGCTTCCACCTCGCCCGACACGACGACGAACGCCGTCACGCGCTCGCCCCACTCCGGATCCGGTCGTCCCGCGATCGCCACCTCCAAGACGGCGGGATGGCGCTCGACGACCGGCTCGACCGCGACCGGCCAGACGTTCTCGCCGCCGGTGATGACGAGGTCCTCGATCCTGCCGTGCACGACGAGGCGGCCGTCCGGAGCGAAGCGCCCGGCGTCACCGGTCGCGAGCCACCCGTCGGGTGTCTTCGGGTCACGGCCGTCGCGGTAGCAGCGCAGGAGCATCGGCGCCCGCAGGAAGATCTCCGACCGCTCCGACAGGGTCACCTCGACACCGTCGAGTGGGCGGCCGTCGTACACCACGCCGCTCCCGGTCTCGGTCATGCCGTAGGTCGTCACCACGTTCGCCGGCAGCTCTGAGGGCGGAGCCTGGCCGCCGAGCACGATGCGGCGGAAGGCGCCGAGGGTGTCGTCGTCGAGCCGGCCGAGCGCCGTCGGAACGAGCGACGTGAGCGTGTCGCCGCGCCCGGTCGCCTCCTTTGCTGCCTCCCCCGAGAAACCCTCGACGTCACACCCCACCCCCATCTCCCGCGCACGCAGGACGACCGACAGGCCGCCGATGTGCGCGAGCGGCAGGCAGGCCCACCAACGGTCTGACGAGGGATCGACGGCGAGCCTGGCGTTCGTCGCCCGAGCGGACGCCACGACGGCGTCGCGGGTGAGGACGACGCCTTTCGGCTCGCCGGTCGTCCCACTCGTGACCATGACGAGCGCGTCGCCCTCGTCGACGGGGACCGCGCCGCTGAGCTCGTGGTGCTCCCCCTGCTCGTCGATGAAGATGCCGGGTCGCATCGCCTCGGTCACCCGCTTGCGGGCGGCATCCGACAGCCGAGGGTCGAGCGGCAGCACGGCGTCGCCGACGTCGAGGGCCCGCCACAGGTCCTCGACCACGCGGGACTCGGAGGCGGCGAGCAGAGCAACGAGCCGGGGCACGGCCGCACACTACGCACCCCATCGATTGGACCCAGCGCCGATGCTCACCACTATCCTCGGCGTATGCCCGGCGACTGGAGCGAATCAGGCGACTACCAGGACGTTCATAACGAGACGCGGCCTTGAGCGTGGCGGCGTTCACACGGGGGACGCGGCCGCGTGACTGGGTGGCCGGCGCTCGGCCGCGGACGTTGCCGGTCGCAGTGGTACCGGTCGTGGTCGGGACCGGTGTCGCCCACGCGCAGGGCCACATCGTCTGGTGGAGGAGCATCCTCTGCCTCGTCGTGTCGCTCGCGGTACAGATCGGCACGAACTACGCGAACGACTACTCAGACGGAGTGCGCGGCACCGACACGGTGCGGGTCGGGCCTCTCCGCCTCGTTGCGGGCGGGCTGGCGACACCGACCGCTGTGAAGCGAGCGGCCATCGCCAGCTTCGCCGTCGCGGCTGTGGCCGGCCTCGTGTTGGCGCTCGCTACCTCGCTCTGGCTGGTGGCCGTCGGCGCAGCCTGCATCGCCGCCGGGTGGTTCTACACCGGCGGACCGCGACCCTACGGCTACGCCGGTCTCGGCGAGGTGTTCGTGTTCGTCTTCTTCGGGCTCGTCGCCGTCGTCGGAACCGCCTACGTCAGCCTGGACCACTTGAGCGGGCTCGCGTTCATGGCGGCCGTGCCGGTCGGCCTGCTCGCCGTGTCGCTCCTCGTCGTGAACAACCTGCGCGACCTCGAGAACGACGCCCGGGCGGGCAAGCGCACACTCGCGGTGCGCCTCGGCGACAATCGCACGCGCCTTCTCTTCGAGGCGTGCGTGGTCGGCGCGCTCGGCGTGGCGTGGCTCACCGCCTTCTGGCGCCTCGGTGCCCTGCTCGGTGTCTTCGCCGCCTTGCTCGCCATCGGACCGGTGCGACTCGTCCACCGCGGGGCGACCGGCCGGCAGCTCGTCGACGTGCTCGGGATGACCGGGCGGCTCGGTCTCGTCTTTGGAGTCCTCTTCGCGTTCGGGATCGCCTGGTGAGGCGGCTACCTCAGCCTGTCGAGAGGTCCGCCACGAGCCGGGCGAAGGCCTCCGGCTGCTCGAACGGCGCGGCGTGACCGGCGCCGGGGACGAGCACGAACGAAGCGTTCGCGCCGACCGCCATCGCGAGCCGCGCACCGAGATCGGCGAACTTCGCGTCCTCGCTGCCTGCGACGACCGTGACCGGCATCTCGAGCTCGTGGACGCGTTCCCACAGGGGCAGCTGAGTGCCGGTGCCGTGTGCGCGGAGCGAACCAGCCAACCCGCCGGCACTGTTGAGGAGGCGAGCGGGCCGGTCCGCCGCGCTCTCACCGAGTGCGGCGAACAGGGGTTGGGCAAGCCACTCGTCGAGGAATCCCGGCAGGCCGTCGTCGCCCCCCTCCTCGATTCGGTCCGCCAGTGCAGCGTCGCAAGCACGGCGCTCGTCCCGCTCGTCGGCGTCCTCGATGCCCGCCGTCGTGCTGACGAGCACGAGCCCGGCGACGAGATCCGGTCGGCCGAGCGCGAGGTGCAGGCAGACGCGGCCACCGAGGGAGTAGCCGACGTAGACCGCACGCCCGCACGACCGGCCGAGCTGCTCGGCCGCCGCCCAGAGGTCTCCGTCGGCCGGAGGCGATGCGCCGTGACCGGGCAGGTCCGGCATCAGGACCTCGAGGCCGGAGGCCGACAGCACGCCGGCCACCCGGGACCAGCTCGCGGCGGACTGGGTGAAGCCGTGGACGAGCACGACCGCAGGCCCCGTGCCGATGCGGGTGACGGCCAGTGCTGGCAGCGTGCTGCCAGGGGTCGAATGAGTCACGAAGGAGCAAGCTAGTGCCTGCGGCGCAGGCGACCTTCTCTGCGGTGCTCGTCGACGAGCTCGTGCGGGCGGGGCTGCGCCACGCAGTCATCTGCCCCGGCTCCCGTTCGACGCCCATGGCCATGGCATTTGCCACCGACACCCGTGTGAGCGTCCACGTGCGGATCGACGAGCGCTCGGCGGCCTTCTTCGCCCTCGGGGTCGGGCTCGAGTCAGGAGTCCCGGCCTGTCTCGTGACCACGAGCGGGACGGCTGCTGCGGAGGTGCATGCCGCCGTCGTCGAGGCCCATCAGGCTCGCGTGCCCCTCATCGTCTGCACGGCAGACCGGCCACCCGAGCTGCACGGCGTCGGCGCGCCGCAGACGGTCGAACAGGCGGGCCTCTTCTCGGTGGCGGTGCGGTTCGCGTGCGATCTCGGGGTGCCCGACCTCGCCGCGGCAGCTTCCTGGCGTTCGCTCGCGTC
>JAJYGW010000003.1 GCA_021790615.1 Actinomycetes bacterium
CCGGCGAGGATCGGGGCGACTGGGGGCCTCCGGGAGGCTCGGCGCCGGGGAGCGCGTCCCCCTGCTGGGCCGGTGTTGCAGGCATGGGCCTAGGGTAGCGGGACCGTCAGGATTCCAGACACAACGTCTAGTGTAAATGCACATCGTCGGGTCCACGCCCGGCCGGGTCCGGCGGCAGGGCTAGGGTAGGTGCGTGGCCGAGCAGTGGGCAGAAGTCCTGGACGAGCATCGCGCTCGGCAGCGGCGCCAGATCATGACGGTTGCGCTCGAGCTCGTGTCGGAGCGAGGCCTCGCGGGTGTCTCGATGTCCGCGCTCGCTCAGCGGGCCGGGATCTCGCGAGCCACGCTCTACCACTACTTCCCCGACCTCGAGCAGGTGCTCCTTGCGTGGGTCGGCGAGGAGGTCGACGCGTTCGTCGCCGAGCTCGCCCGCGAGCTCTCGGGCCTCGACGACCCGGTCGCGCGGCTCCGACGGATCATCGACGCCCACGTGACCGCCTTCTCCGGTGCCGAGCACCGGTTCGGAGCGGACCTGCTCCAGAGTGACGCCCTCTCGCCCAAGGTGCGCGAGGAGGTCGGGCGTCACCTCTCGGGCCTGCGGGGGCTCGTCGCAGACGCGCTCGAAGACGGTCGTCGTGCAGGGTGCTTCGGCCCACTCGCGAGCAGCCCGCTGGCCGTCGACACCGTGGTGAGCCTGCTCGGCGCGCTGCGGCCGCATCTGCTCGCAGGAACCGCAGCGCCGGAGGAGGTCTCCGAGTTCCTCTCCGGGCTCCTCGCGCACGGCCTCGTGGGCGAGGGCCCAGAGGGCGTCGACTCCGGAGGTCGTGGCCCCTCTGGCGACGCAGCCACGGGTGGCTTGGTGCCAGGCGGGCCGAGAGGCTGGGCGACGGTCGATGACTGACGACGAGCTGATGCGCCTCGAGGCCCGGGTCGACGAGCTCTGGGCGGCGCGAGACTCGCTGGAGGGAGCCAGTGAAGAGGCGGTCACCACGGTGCGGGCCGCGCTCGGTGCCCTCGACGCCGGGGAGGTTCGCGTGGCGGAGCCGAGGGGGGAGGATCCGCCCATCGTGCACGGATGGCTGCAGAAGGCGATCCTGCTCGCGTTCCGGTTGTTCCGGCTGGAGGAGTCGGAGTCAGGGCCGTTCGTCTATGCCGACCGCCTACCGCTCAAGCGAGACTTCATGGCGGCCGGGGTACGCGTGGTGCCCGGCGCGTCGGCACGCTTCGGCGCCTTCCTCGGACGGGGTGTCGTGCTCATGCCCAGCTACGTCAACGTCGGAGCCTACGTCGGCGCAGGCACGATGGTGGACACCTGGGCGACGGTGGGCTCGGGCGCCCAGATCGGCGAGCGGGTCCACCTGTCGGGTGGAGTCGGGATCGGAGGTGTCCTCGAACCGCCGCAGGCCGCGCCGGTCGTGATCGGTGACGACGCGTTCGTCGGCAGCAGAGCCATGATCACCGAGGGGGCGCGGGTCGGATCGGGCGCCGTGATCGGTGCCGGGTTGGTCCTCAACCCCTCGATCCCGGTGGTGGACGCGGAGTCAGGAGAAGAGCTCTCCCGCGGCGTCGTGCCGGGCTGGTGCGTCGCCGTGCCCGCCAGTCGTCGCAGGTCCTACCCCGGCGGCGACTTCTACCTCCCCTGTGCGCTCGTCGTCCGGCGACTCCCCGCTGGCGAGCGCCACGACAAGACCACCCTCGCAGAGGTCCTCCGGCTGCACGGGGTGGCGATGTGACGAGGGCGACGGGCGGTGTGTTCGGTGCGAGCCCCGCCGGACACCCCGAGTTGCCGGATGGCGCTCGCGTTCGAGTCGCGTCCGAGCAGCACGCAGTGCGGGAGCGGACTGCTGACGCAGGGTTGGGTTCGGACCTGCTCGACCGAACGGAGCGCCTCGTCGGGGTGCCGTCGCTGAGCGGGGAGGAGGCCACGCTCGCAGACCTGCTCGAGGGGGAGCTCCGGGCCGCGAGCCACCTTCGCGTCTTTCGCATCGGCGACAACCTCGTAGCCCGGACCGAGCTCGGCCGGCCCGAGCGAGTCGTCCTCGCCGGTCACCTCGATACGGTCCCTGGGGCACAGGGCGTCCGTCGTGAGCCGGACCGGGTGGTCGGGCTGGGAGCTGCGGACATGAAGGGTGGCCTTGCCGTGCTGTGGTGGCTCGCCGCGGTGTCGACGGCCCCGTCGGTGGACGCCACGTTCGTCTTCTACACCTGCGAGGAGGTGTCCCACGAGCGAAGCGGCCTGGAGGAGGTGTACCGCACGCGCCCCGAGCTGCTCGCCGGGGACGTCGCGCTCCTGCTCGAGCCGACGGCAGCGGTCGTCGAGGCCGGCTGCCAGGGGGTGCTCCACCTCGAGGTCGTGCTCGCGGGCAGGCGCGCGCACACGGCCCGCCCCTGGACCGGGGTGAACGCCATTCACCGGCTTGCGCCCCTACTGGCCGCGATCTCGAACCGGCCGACGCGAGAGGTGCCACTCGACGGCTGCACCTATCGCGAAGCCCTCGAGGCCGTCGACGTCTCGGGTGGGATCGCCGGCAACGTCGTCCCCGATCGGGTGCGCCTCTCTCTCAACCATCGCTTCGCTCCCGATCGCAACGCGGAGGGAGCGAGCGAGGCCCTCGCGCGGGAGCTGGGCGAGCTCATCGGCCCCGAGGACCAGCTCGTAGTGCGGTCCACCGCACCGGCGGCACGGCCTGAGCTGTCACACCCCGCCCTTGCGGCGCTGGTCCGGGCCTCGGGGAGCCCGGCACGCGCGAAGCTCGGCTGGACGGATGTCGCCCGCTTTGCCGGGTGGGGCACCCCTGCGGCCAACTTCGGTCCGGGTGAGCCGACGCTCGCGCACACGGCGGGGGAGTGGGTCAGCCGGGACGACTTGGTCTCGACGGCGACGACCCTCCGGGCGCTGCTCGAACGTGGCTGGTCCGAGGTCCCCGCGCCGACCGCATCGCCTCTGGCCGCGTCGCAAGAGCGGGGCAGCGGCGAGGAGGGCCCGTGCCGCTGAGCATCGGGACGCTGGCGCCCGACCTGTCCGGGACGGACGCCCGCGGTCACCAGGTCCGCCTGGCGGACTTCCGGGGCCGGCGGCACGTCGCCGTCGTCTTCTTCCCGTTCGCGTTCGCCGGACTCTGCGCCAACGAGCTCGAGGCCCTCGAGGCGCTCTGGCCGTCATTGGATGCGCTCGGCGCGTCGGTCGTCGGTGTGTCGTGCGACAGCCCGTTCACGCAGGCTCGCTGGGCCGAGGAGCGTGGCCTCCCCTTCCCCCTGCTCTCCGACTTCTGGCCCCATGGCGCGATCGCGCGTGCATTCGGGGTGTTCAACGAGGTGCTCGGCTGCGCCAACCGTGCCACCTTCGTCGTGGACACACGAGGGGTGATCGCCGCGTACCTCGCGGCGCCGGATCTCGGAACGCCGCGCGCGATGGCGCAGCTCGAGGAGGCGCTCGCAACGCTGGAGGTCGCGGAGGGGCGGACGGATCCGCCAGGCGGTTCTCGCCGCTGAGCGCCTTCGCCCGGGGCCGGATGGCCCCGGCAGCGCGACGTCGAGCAACGATCCGCGGCTCGGCCCGCGACGCAGGGGATCCGGGCCACGCGCGGTGTCTCGAAGACCCGTGCACCCACGGGCTCCGGAGCTCGGCGGGCTCAGAGGCGGCGCAACACACTCACCACACGCCCGTAGAGGCGAACCTCGTCCGCCGGGAGCACGATGGGCTCGTACGCCGGGTTCTCGGGGCGCAAGACGATGGTCGCGCCCTTGGGCTCGTAGCGCTTCACCGTCGCCTCCTCGCCGGGGATGCCGGCGACCACGATCGAGCCTGGGGGCGCCTCGACCTGGGACCGCACCACGAGCAGGTCACCGTCGAGGATGCCGGCATCGCGCATCGAGTCGCCGCGGACGCGAAGGGCGAACAGCCGTCCGCCACCCGTCAGGTCTGCGGGGAGGGGGAGCACCTCCTCGACCAGTTCCTCTGCCAGCACGTCAGTGCCTGCCGCGACCTGCCCGACAACCGGTACCTGCACAACCGGACGGACCGGGGCGGGGCCGTCCTGGTGGCTCGGGAGACGAACCTCGATCGCCCGGGGCTTCGCGGGGTCTCGTCGGAGGTACCCTTGCCGCTGGAGCGTGGCCAGGTGGGCGTGGACGGTGGACGGTGACGCGAGGCCGACCGCATCCGCGATCTCTCGTACGGAGGGTGGATAGCCGCGCCGCCGGAGCTCGGACTCGATGAACTCGAGGATGGCTCGACGCTTCGCCGTCAGCCGTGCCTCGTTCGGACTCCCTGCCCCGCTGCTCCCTGCCGCCCCGTGCCGAGCCATTCTCGCCTCCTTGTGGACCTGACGCTCGGATCGGGCGCCGATACACCGTCAGACCGAGCGCGCCTCGGGGCTCGCGTCCCGAGGCGCGCCCTCGGCCGGCAGCACGCCGCCCTGTCGAACGGGTGTTCGTAGCATAGGCGTGACGTGGTCGCGGCGCAAGGGCTGCAGCGGCGTCCGGACGAAGGTCGGTGAGCTCGGATCGAGCGAAGGCCGGTGAGCCCGGATCGACTCCGGGTGCCGTGCTCGTTCCCTTGACCCCTTGACACGAACAGATGTTCGTGCAACCATGGGCTCATGGCGAACACCTGTTCGATACGGCCCGAGACCTGGTGGGTGGAGCCTCGCCGGGGTGAGGCAGGACCGCCTCCAGCTCTGCCGGCTGCCGCGGAGAGGTT
>JAJYGW010000092.1 GCA_021790615.1 Actinomycetes bacterium
AGTGTGCACCGGCAGGACGTGCATCTCGTGAACCGCCGCCTTGCCGCGTCAGTCCGGGCCCCCGTTCGCCAGCGCGGGGTGGGGCCCGCTGCTGATCCTCTCCCACTCCTCGGTTGCCCCGGGCGACCAGCGCGCGTGCCGGTCATGGAAGAGGGCGGCCGCCCGAGCACCCTTCCAGCCGCGCGGGACCAACCTGCCGGGCAGTCCCGGGTCTCGCCACGGGAAGCGACGCCATGCATGGACCAGCTCGATCAGCCGTCGCAGCGGATCGGGAGCCTTGGTCGAGGAGAACCTCGCGATGAACCGCTCGTACTCCTCGCCGATCGTGCCCAGGTCCCAGGCTTGCTGCACCATCATCGCCACCCGGGCGTCGTCCAGATGCTCTGCCACGAAGACCTGAGCGGAATCCGCGACCCCGCCCATCTCGAGTGCTTCCTCCACCTCGCTCTTGCGCGAAACGTCGGTTCCGACCCAGACACGCGGTGCCGGACTTCCCATCCCCGCCCATCTCAGCCGGTTGCGGAGGAGATGTCGTGCGGCACGGTCCCTCTCGGGAACCGACGCGAGCACCACGAGCCACCGACGGTCCCAGTCTGCCGGAGGACCTGCGAACTCGTAGATCCGCTTCGTCCCCTCGGTGAGGAGCCGCTCGCCGTCGGGCGTCAGCTGCCACCGAGAGTGCCGCCCCGCGCGCTCCGAAGTCAGCCAGCCGGCGGCCTGCGTCCGCGCCAACGCCTGGCGCGTCGTACCGGGCTCGACGTCGAGCCGATCCATGACGTCGATGAAGTTCGACGTCCACGCCCGCCCGCCCGAGGGCAGCAGGTACTCGCCCATCACCGTCATGAGGAGCCCGCGGGCGGTGTCGGAGCCCACGGCATGGGTTCGCAGGGTGGTGCGCACCGACCGCTCTGGGCGAGCAGGGTCGACCTCGGAGTGGACGTGGCTCGGACCCGGCCTGCCTGGCTTCGTCGACATGTGTGGGAGCGAGTGTACCGAACGCCGCCCAAGTCATACGGAATCTTGACGCGACGTGATGTAGTTGTAGAGTTCGAACGGTGAGTCGAGGACAGACACGCCCGTCTCTGTCCGAGGCCGAGCCACCCGCAGCGGACGAGTCGACCTACGTGGACTTCCGCACCGAACCGTCGCGGTACCGGCACTGGCACCTCGAGCTCGACGGGGCCGTGGCCACCCTGTGGATGGACGTGGACGAGAAGAGCGGTCTGCATCCCGGGTACGAGCTGAAGTTGAACTCCTACGACCTCGGGGTCGACATCGAGCTCTACGACGCCGCGCAGCGCCTTCGGTTCGAGCATCCGGGCGTTCGTTCGGTCGTCGTGACCAGTGCGAAGGACAGGATCTTCTGCGCTGGCGCGAACATCCGCATGCTCGCGCGTGCGTCTCATCCATGGAAGGTGAATTTCTGCAAGTTCACCAACGAGACGCGCAACGGCATCGAGGACGCTTGCGCCAGCTCGGGCCAGACGTGGTTGGCCGCCCTGAACGGCACGGCATCCGGCGGCGGGTACGAGCTCGCGCTCGCCTGTGAGGAGATCCTGCTCGTCGACGACCGGTCCTCCGTCGTCTCCCTCCCGGAGCTGCCGCTCCTGGCGGTGCTCCCCGGGACGGGTGGGCTCACGCGGCTCGTCGACAAGCGGGGGGTGCGCAGAGACCTCGCCGACCGGTTCGCGACGAGGGCGGAGGGAGTCGGCGGGGCGCGCGCCGTCGAGTGGGGCCTGGTGGATCGGGCAGTGCCGCCCCACGGATGGACCGACGTGGTGCGCGCCCGCGCCGTCGAATTGGCGAACGGCTCCAGCCGTCCTTCCGACGCTCGACCGTGCCTTCTCACCCCGCTCGACAAGGAGCGCAGCTCCGAGCAGGTGGTCTACCGGCACGTGCAGGCCGACCTCGATCGGGTCGCCGGGGTCGCGCGCATCACCGTTCGAGGGCCCGAGGCGAACCCGCCTGCCGGACCGGAAGGAATCGCCGAACAGGGAGCGGACTTCTGGACGCTCGCCGTCACGCGCGAGCTCGACGACGTGATCCTGGACCTGCGAACCAACGAGGGCGAGCTCGGAACCTGGGTCCTTCGCACCGAAGGGGACGCTGAGCGCGTCCTGGCCTACGACCACCTGCTCCTGGGCCATCGGAGCGACTGGCTGGCCAACGAGATCCTGGCCTACCTCAAGCGAACCTTGAAGCGGCTCGACGTGACGAGCAGGAGCTTGATCGCGCTCGTCGAGCCCGGCAGCTGCTTCGCCGGATCGCTGCTCGAGCTCGCATTGAGCGCGGACCGGAGCTACCACCTGGCCGGTGTGTTCGAGGACCGTCCGAGCGAGGCCGGCGCCGCCGCCGTCGTGGTCGGCCCCGCCAACTTGGGGCCACTGCCGATGGGCAATGGCCTCACCCGCCTGGAGAGCCGATATTTCGGGGACGAGGATGCGCGCGCTGCGGTGGAGAAACGAGCGGGCGAGCGGCTCGTGGCGCAAGAGGCGCTCGAGCTGGGTCTGGTGACCTTTGCCCCGGACGACATCGACTGGGACGACGAGGTCCGCATCGGGCTCGAGGAGCGTGCCAGCTTCAGCCCCGACGCGCTCACGGGCCTGGAGGCGAACGTCCGGTTCGTCGGCCCGGAGACCATCGAGACGAAGATCTTCGGACGGCTGACGGCGTGGCAGAACTGGATCTTCAGCCGGCCCAACGCGGCTGGGCAGGAGGGCGCCCTGCGCCGGTACGGCACCGGGCGACGGCCCGAGCTCGACAGGAAGCGAGTCTGACGATGACCACGTCCATCGACTACATGGAGAAGATCCCCAACAACGTCGACCTGGCTCAGGACCGGCGCCTCCGTCGAGCCCTCGAGAGCTGGCAGCCCAACTTCCTCCAGTGGTGGAAGGACATGGGGCCGGCGCTGCCGACCCGCGACGTCTACCTCCGTACGGCCGTGAACGTCGGCAGCGAGGGATGGGCGCACTTCGGTCACGTCCCGATGGACCAGTACCGGTGGGGGATCTTCCTCGCTCAACGGGATGCCGGCAGGCAGATCGCTTTCGGGGCCCACAAGGGGGAGCCCGCGTGGCAGCAGGTGCCCGGCGAGTACCGAGCCGAGCTCCGGCGGCTGATCGTGGTCCAAGGGGACACCGAGCCCGCATCGGTCGAGCAGCAGCGCCACCTCGGGTTCAGCGCGCCTTCCCTCCTCGACCTCCGGAACCTCTTCCAGGTGAACGTCGAGGAGGGGCGCCACCTGTGGGCCATGGTGTACCTGCTTCACGCCTATTTCGGGCGGGAGGGCCGCGAGGAGGCAGAGGAGCTCCTGCACCGCAGTTCGGGCAGCGCGGACGCACCGCGGATCCTCGGCGCGTTCAACGAGCAGACCCCTGACTGGCTGGCCTTCTTCATGTTCACCTACTTCACCGACCGCGACGGCAAGTTCCAGCTCGGCACGCTCAAGGAGTCCGGGTTCGACCCCCTGTCGCGCACGTGCGAGTTCATGCTGAAAGAAGAGGCGCACCACATGGCCGTGGGCACGACCGGCGTCGACCGGGTCGTCGAGCGCACCGCTCAGCTGATGGTGGAGCACGACACCGACGACGTCCGTCCCTTTGGCGGGATCCCGCTCGACGTGGTGCAGCGGTACCTGAACTCCCACTACAGCGTCTCGCTCGATCTCTTCGGGAGCGAGACGTCGACCAACGTGGCCAACTACTTCACGGCCGGGCTGAAGGGTCGGTGGCTCGAGGAGAGCCGTCAGGACGACCACGTGCTCGGCGACGGGACCGTCCTCGTCGATGCGCTCCTCGACGACGGGTCCGTCGGCAGGACCGAGGTGCCGGCCCTCGTCGGCCTCAACACGGACCTGCGTCACGAGTACACCGCCGACTGCATGAACGGCGTCAACCGGTGGAACCGGATCCTGGACAACGCGGGCGTCGGCCAGCGGCTCCACCTGCCGAGCGTCGCCTTCAACCGGCGGGTCGGCACCTTCGGAGGCATCGCCGCGACGCCCGAGGGAACGGTCATCTCGGCGGCCGAGTTCGACCGACGCCGCGGCGACTGGCTGCCGACCGACGCCGATCGCTCGCACGTGCGTTCATTGATGCAGCCGGTGCTCGAGGAGGGCAAGATCGCCTCTTGGCTGGCTCCGCCGAAGAAGGGCGTCGACGGGCGTCCGTTCGAGTACGACTACGTGCACCTGGCCTGAGGCGCCGCGGCGCCGCGTACGCCCGTCGCCGGTCCGCCCCTCCTCACGGCTGGGTGAGGGGCCGTCGTCCGAGCGCGACCTCCGCCCGGCCCCTTCGGCTCACCGAGAGCACGGCGTCCGAAGGCGCCGCTGGGGTTCCCGTTGCGCCCGGCTCGCCGGCAGAGCCTGGCTCGATCCCCAGTCGTTGCAGGACTGCCGCGCCGAGCGCCACGTCCTCGATTCCCGATCCCATGCCCTTGAACAGGGTGATGTCGTCAGGGCCCCGAGTCATAGGCGCGCTGGCGACGACGGCTCCGAGCGGGCGGACCGCCTGCCAGGCACGAGCGCTCGCTTCCCCCTCGCCGGTCCCGTAGAGCTCCCGCAACTCGCTCGACAGGCGCTTGGCCTGGGGAACGCTGTCGGTCACCACGCTCGCACAACGCGACAGGATCACCGGCTCGAACTCACGGCGTTCGAGGTCGATCGCGCCGACTGCGTTCACGTGCACGCCGGGT
>JAJYGW010000191.1 GCA_021790615.1 Actinomycetes bacterium
AGGTGGATGGGCGGGACCACTGCTCCCGTCGTCGGATCGGGGTCCTGGCCGGCATGGATGGCGAGGGTCTCGAAGCCTGGGGTCCGTCGCGTCTCGGTCACGCCTGCCTCCGGCTCTCGGACGCCTCGGCGCCGGCCAGCGAGGCGAGGAACCCGAGAGCGTCGGTCCGCGTCACCACTCCGACCGGATGGCCGTGGTCGATGACGACGACGGCGGACGCCTCCTCGAGGCTACCCACGACGACCTCGATCGGCTCCCCGCTCCCGACGGTCGGGAGCGGCGGGGCCATCACCTCGCCCACCGGCCGCTCCAACAGGCGCGGCTCGGCGAAGGCTCTTCGCAACAGGTCCTGCTCGTGGACAGATCCGACCACCTCAGCCTCGACGAGCGGCGGCTCGGCCTTCACGACCGCGAGCTGGCTCACCCCGTACTCGGCCATGACGGCGATCGCCTGGCGCGCCGTCTCGTCGGGATGGACGTGGATGAGCTCGGGCAGGGCCGCTCCCTTCTTGGTGAGCAGGTCGCCGATCGTCCGCCCCCGCGAGCGCAAGAAGCCGTGGTCGGCCATCCACTCGTCGTTGTAGAGCTTGGACAGGTAGCCCCGACCGGAGTCAGGGACGAGGGTGACCACGACGTCGTGTGGGTCGAGCTCGCCCTGCAGCTGGAGCGCCGCCCAGACCGCTGTCCCGGTCGAGCCGCCGACCAGCAGGCCCTCCTCGAGCGAGATCCACCTCGCCATGTGGAACGAGTCGGCGTCGCTCACCATGATCACCCGGTCGACCACCGCCGGGTCGTAGGTCGAGGGCCAGAAGTCCTCGCCGATCCCCTCGACGAGGTAGGGACGGCCCGACCCACCCGAGTAGACCGAGCCCTCGGGGTCAGCCCCGATGATCTGGATGTCCGGATTCATCTGCTTCAAGTAGCGCCCGATGCCCGAGATCGTGCCGCCGGTCCCGATCCCGGTGACGAAATGGCTGACCCTGCCGGCGGTCTGGCGCCAGATCTCCGGGCCGGTCGTTGCGACATGGGCGGCCAGGTTGTCGGGGTTGTGGTACTGGTCGGGATGGAATGCGCCCGGGATCTCCTCGGCGAGGCGGGCCGTCACCGAGTAGTAGGAGTCGGGATGGTCAGGCGGCACCGCCGTCGGGCAGACCACGACCTGGGCGCCGTAGGCTCGAAGCAGGCCGATCTTCTCCTGCGACATCTTGTCGGGCATGACGAAGATGCACTTGTACCGGCGTCGCGCCGCCACGATCGCGAGGCCGACGCCGGTGTTGCCAGAGGTTCCCTCGACGATGGTCCCGCCTGGCTTCAGCAGCCCGGCCCGCTCGGCGGCGTCGATCATGGCGACGGCCGGTCGGTCCTTCACGCTCCCGCCGGGGTTCAACAGCTCGAGCTTGGCGAGAAGCGGGCAGGGCAGGTCCCGCCCGACCCGGTCGAGGCGCAGCATCGGCGTGTTCCCGACGAGGTCGAGGAGCGAGCCGACGGCCTCCATCGCCGGACCGGGATCGCTGCGCGGGAGCACCTCGATTCCGGCGAGGTCGTCACGCGAGGCGACGTCCTCGTCTGTGTGCAGGCGTACCGGCATGCCGGCGCGGTGCAGGGTCGCCGCCACGTCCGCCGCCACGCGGTCGGTCCCGACGACCGTCACCCGGCGAGGCAGCCGGGCGCGCAGGTCGGTGAGCACGCCCGGCGCGATGTCCGGGCCGTCGAAGTGGACCACGCGGCTCGCCCGTTCGAGGAGGAAGCGCGGAGGGTCCGCCTGGCCGGCGATCACGAGTACCTCCATGGCACCATCCTGCCCGCTCCCGCTGCTCCCTGCCGGGGATCGTCCCGGGAGGATCCGTGCCGAAGACGGCGCGTGGACATAGGCTCAGCGACGTGCACGAGGCACCCTTAGCCCACGACGAGACAGGGCGCCTGATGGCGCTCGATGACCTCCACCTTCTCGAGTCCTCACCCGAGCGGCGCTTCGACCGCGTCGCCCAGCTGGCAGCACGCCTCACCCGGAGCCCCATCGGGCTGATGACCCTGGTGGCCGAGACGCGGGTCTTCTTCAAGTCCGCTTGCGGCGCCTCGGCAGCCGGTGTCGTGCTCGGCGAGCCGCACCGCAGCTCCTGGTTCTGCTCCCACGTCGTCGGCACCGGGGTGCCCCTCCTCGTCGCCGACGCCCGGGCGGACGCGCGCTTCGACCGGCTGGCGGTCGTCAATGCCGTCCCGCCTGTGCTCGCCTACGCCGGAGTGCCGGTGAGGGCGCCGGGGGGCGAGCACGTCGGCGCCCTGGCGGTGATGTCGCTCGAGCCGCGGGAGTACTCCGACGCCGAGGTCGGCGCCCTGGGCGAGCTGGCGAGGCTGCTCGAGGCGGAGCTCTCGTCGATCCCCCACATGGCGCTCGACGCCCTCACCGGGGCCCTCAACGCCCGGACGTTCATCCGCCTCGGCAACCGGCTGCTCGAGCTGGCTGACTCGCGCAGCGAGCCCGTCAGCCTGCTCCGTCTCGACATCCGGGGCACATCTGCGATCAACGGCCGTCTGGGTTACGAGAGCGGGGACACGGCGCTCGCAGAGACTGCTCACCTGCTCGGATCGACGGTGCGGGGCTCGGACCTCGTCGGTCGGATCGGCCCCGACGAGTTCGCCGTCCTCCTGCTCGATGCAGCCGGAGAGGAGGCCCGCGCCATCGCCGACCGGCTGACCGCCGCCACCGCGGCGCGCAACGCGGCCTCCGACCACCGCTTCGATCTTGCCTTCGATGTCGCCCTCGTCGAGCACCGGCCGAGCGACCGTGCCGATCTCGACGGCGAGCTCCTCGCCGCCACCCTCAGCGCCTAGGCCGAAGATGGACCCGATCGGCCACCACCCACGCCTATCTCTGGTCGTCCTCGACACCACCGACGCCCGGGAGCTGGCCGAGTTCTACCGCGCGCTGCTCGGCTGGGAGTACCGGGCTGGCGACGAGCCGCCCGTTGGGGGCGCCGACGACCCGAGGGGAAGGGAGTGGCTCGTGCTCCGCCACCCGGCCGGCGGGGTCGGCGTCGCCTTCCAGCAGGTCGAGCACCTGGAACCCTCGACCTGGCCCGAGCACGGCGTCCCCCAGCAGCTCCACCTCGACTGCACGGTCGGCGACCGCCACGAGCTCGACTCCGCCGGCGAGCTCGCCCTCGGCCTCGGCGCCCGGCTCCTGCTCGACCGCGCCGACGACCCCGACGAGGCCCTCAGGGTCTACGCCGACCCCGCCGGCCACCCCTTCTGCATCTTCGTCGCCGCCGACTGACAGCTCAGTCAGTCTCCCCCGCGGCGAACCGTGCCAGGCGAGTGCCGCGATACATCCATCCCGAGCGAGCGGCCCCTCGGTGGCGAGCAGAACCGCGCGATAGTCCGCTCGTCGAGACGGCGACAAAGACGTCGTATCGTCAGCAGACAGCCGTCAGCTCCTGCGCGTAGAGATGGCCCCGGCGACCACGGGTCGTCGAGACCGCACCGCTGGCCGCGAGTGCCACCGCCGGGAGGCCGGCGGGCAGCTCGGAGACGAGCAGTTCCTCGACGGGTGGGCGGGCGAGCGCCTCCCGCAAGCAGTCGGTTTCTCGCCCATCGGGCACGGGGCACCGCTCCCGAGACCCCCGTCCCCGATGTCGAGCGATATCGCAGTGGCGCGGCGTGGGTACGTGGCACCCCCGGCAGGATTCGAACCTGCGTAAAACGGATTAGAAGTCCGTTGCCTCATCCACTCGGCCACGGGGGCTCGCCCTCCATTCTGCCCCGCGACACGCCCGGCGGGCCGACAGACGCCTTGTGCGGCTCCGCCCGCTC
This sequence comes from Actinomycetes bacterium, assembly GCA_021790615.1. Next base: position 3,811 of record JAJYGW010000191.1, read on the forward strand.
GGCAAGACTGGGAGCGCCCGGGTCGGGGGGCTCGGCGGAGCAAGCGGGGGGCGGACCGTGGGTATTCGCGTGGAGATCGGCATCGACTGCGCCGATCCGGTTCAGCTGGCACCGTTCTGGGCACGGGCTCTCGGCTATCGCGTCGGCCATCTCGACGATGACGGCACCTACCTCGATCTCCGTCCCGAGAAGAGAGCCCAACCGGTGATCTACTTCCAACGCGTGCCGGAGGCGAAACAGGTGAAGAATCGGCTGCACCTCGACCTGTGGACCCACCACCCTCAGCGTGAGATCACCCGACTCGTCGCGCTCGGTGCTTCGCAGGTCGGCGACCCGCTCGAGGACGCTCGTGGCAGCTGGTGGCAGGTCATGTCCGATCCGGAGGGAAACGAATTCTGTGTCTGCCGGGAGTGCCGGTGACGCCGCGAGTGACAGGTTCTCGCGCTCGAAGCACGAGTCGAACTGCCCTAACAGCTGAGCGGATCCGGCGCGAGCATGTGGTGATGGACAAGTCCGATTCTCCGCGGGACCCCGCGGAGGCGGAGGCGAACGAGCGGATCGAGGCGCGGCTGTTGCGACGGGACGCCGCGCTCGGCCGTTCGAGCGCAGGTATCCAACGGGCAGGGGCCGCCCGCCAGCGCGCCGAGGCGGCCCGCAATCGTGAGGAGTCGGCCCGCCGCAGGGCCGAGGAATTGCTGGCCGCATTCCTTGAGGCCCATGAGCCGAGCAGGGCCGCGACCGCGCTCCCCGGGTCGAGCCAGGAGCATGTCGCCGTCGAGCGCGAGCGCGTCGCCGACACCCGCGAGTCCGAGGCCGACGAGCGCGAGCGCGTCGCCGACACCCGCGAGTCCGAGGCCGACGAGCGCGAGCGCGT
>JAJYGW010000149.1:0-2611 GCA_021790615.1 Actinomycetes bacterium
CTTCGCGGGGCCCCGACGCCCCGGCTGCGGGCCGCTCAGACCTCGAGCAGCTCCTTCTCCTTGTGCGCCACCAGCTGGTCGACCGCCGCCACCTGCTGCTGCGTCACCTTCTCGACCTCCTTCTCCACCCTGTCCAGCTCGTCGGACGAGATCGACCCGTCCTTCTCGAGCGCCTCGAGCTCGTGGCGCGTCGCCCGCCGGAGGTTGCGGATCGCGACCCTTCCCTCCTCGGCCTTGTGGCGGACGACCTTCACGAGCTCCTTGCGCCGCTCCTCGGTGAGGGGCGGAAAGGCGAGGCGGATCACGGCGCCGTCGTTCGACGGGTTGATCCCGAGGTCCGACCCCTGGATCGCACGTTCGATCGCGGTCAACGAGCCCTTGTCGTAGGGGGAGACCACGAGCAGCATCGGGTCCGGGACGGTGAAGCCCGCGATCTGCCGAAGCGGCGTCGGCGTCCCGTAGTAGTCGACGGTCAGGTGCTCGACCAGGGCCGGAGACGCCCGCCCGGTCCGGACTGCGGAGAACTCGTTGCGAACGTGTTCGACGGCCTTTGCCATCTTGTCGCGGGCTTCCTCCACGACCACTTCGACAAGGTCGTCGCCCATCACCGGACAAGCGTACCGATCCGCTCGCCGCCGAGCACCCGCCGGATGTTGCCGGGTTCCATGAGGTCGAAGACCAGGATGGGCAGGTCGTTGTCCTTGCAAAACGTGATCGCGGTCAGGTCCATGACACGGAGGTCCTTGGCGACGACCTCCATGAAGGAGACCTCTTCGTAGCGCGTCGCGGAAGGCTCGGTTCGCGGGTCCGCGCTGTACACGCCGTCCACCCCGCCGTGAGTCCCTTTCAGGAGCAGCTCCGCCTCGATCTCCGCCGCGCGCAGCGCGGCGGAGGTGTCGGTCGTGAAGTACGGATTGCCCATGCCCGCCGCGAAGATGACGACCCGGCCCTTCTCGAGATGCCGGATCGCGCGGCGTCGGATGTACGGCTCGGCCACTTCGGCCATGTGCACGGCGGTCAGCACCCGCGTCGGCTGGTCCCGGTGCTCGAGGGCGTCTTGGAGCGCGAGCGCGTTGATCACCGTGCCGAGCATGCCCATCGTGTCCGAGGTGGCCCGCTCCATTCCCGCTCCCGCGCCCGTCGTCCCGCGCCAGATGTTGCCGCCGCCGACCATGACGGCGAGCTGGAGAGGGAGCTCTCCGAGCGCCTCGGCGATCTCGCCGGCGATCCTCTCGACGACCGACGCGTCGATGGTCTCGTCGGAAGCGGATGATGCAAGGGCCTCGCCCGACATCTTGAGGACGAGACGTCTGGGTTCACCCATGACGGGTGAGACCCCCGCTCCTCGAGGACGCGGCCGGCGCGCTCAGGAGCCGACCACCACCTGCGCGAACTGCACCACGGACGCCGGGCCGAGAAGGTCGGAGATCGACCTCTTCTCGTCGCGGACGTAGGCCTGCTCGAGGAGCACGCGCTCTTTGAACCACCCGTTCATCCGGCCCTCCACCACCTTGGGCAAGGAGGCCTCGGGCTTGCCTTCGTGACGGGAGATCTGCTCGACCGTCGCCCGCTCCGCGGCCACCTCGGCCTCAGGGACGTCCTCCCTGCGCAGGTACGAGGGCCGCGCGAAGGCGACGTGCACGGCGACCTCGTGGGCGAGCTCCTGGGTCCCCCCGTCGAGGAGCACGATGACCGCGTTCACCCCGCGGCCCGACTGCTGGTGGACGTAGGTGTCGAGGACCTGCCCCTCGCCGCTCTCGATGCGCACGACCCGGCCGGCCGTGATGTTCTCCTGGAGCGACGTGCGGAGCTGGTCGATCTCGCCCTGACGCTCGGCGACGGACGCCTCCCCTTTCGCCGCGACGAACGCGGCCAGATCGTCGACCAGCGAGACGAACTCAGGCGACTTCGCCACGAAGTCCGTCTCGCACCGGAGCTCCACGATGGCGGCGCTCGACCCCTGACGGACCGCGGCGACCGCACCCTGCGACGCGTCGCGCTCGCCGCTGGCTCCGGCCTTCGCCAGCCCCTTCACTCGGAGCCACTGTATGGCGTCCTCCACGACGCCACCGGTCTCTTCGAGAGCACGCTTGGCGTCCAGCATGCCCACGCCGGCGATCCGCCGGAGCGATTGGACGTCTTTGGCACTGAACTCGGGCACTTCTCAGGCCTCCGTGGTGATCGAGGTGTGATCGGCTCCGGCGGGGTCGGCCTGGGTGGCTCCGGCGGGGTCGGCTGCTGCGGGCACGGCTGCTGCGGGCTCGGCTGCTGCGGGCTCGACTGACCCGGGCGGCGACGCCAGGTCCGCCTGCGCGTGCGGGTCGGGAGAGGGCGGCGAGGACACCGCCACCACGTCGGCGGGGGTAGGCGCGTGCGCGTGCTCGAGAGGTGTCTCGAGCGGCGGAGCGGGATGCGAGGCGTCGACGTTCGCCCGCGGACGCGGGCGCGGCGGCGACGGTGCCGAGGGAGCGCCGCCGTTGGATTCTGGGCGCGACGGTGCGGGCCGGTGCGACGCGATCCACCGTCCCTCTGCGACAGCGTCGGCGACGACGCGGCACATGAGAGACGCCGACCGGATCGCATCGTCGTTCCCCCGGCTCCCCCACCCCCT
>JAJYGW010000149.1:2621-4676 GCA_021790615.1 Actinomycetes bacterium
GCTTGTTGGCCTCGGTGACGGCGATGTGCTCCTTCTTCGTGTCGATGACGAAGATGGCGTCGGGCAGCCGGTCGAGTCCGCTGATGCCGCCGAGGTTCCTCGTGAGCTTCTCCAGCTCGCGCACGTGGCGGAGCGCCTCCCTCTTGGGCATCCCGTCGAAGTCGCCGGCGGCCTGCATCGTGCGCAGGTCCTGCATCCGCTTCACGCGGGACGAGACCGTGGCGAAGTTCGTCAGCATCCCGCCGAGCCAGCGCTGGTTCACGTAGGGCATCCCGCAGGCCGTCGCGAAGTCGGCGATCGGACCCTGCGCCTGCTTCTTGGTCCCGACGAACAGGATGTGGCCGCCACCGGCGACGAGGTCGCGTACGAAGCCGTACGCGACCTCGATCCCGACGAGCGACTTGTGGAGGTCGACGAGGTAGATGCCGTTGCGCTCGCCGAGGATGTAGCGGCGCATCTTGGGGTTCCAGCGACGCGTCTGATGGCCGAAGTGGACTCCAGCGCTCAGCAGCTGCCGCATCGTGACGACGGCCATACAGGTCTTCCTCCAGTCGGTTGGACTTCCCCGTGCGCAGCACCCCTTCGGGGCGACCGTGGAACGCGCTCGGGTGCGGGATCGATTGCTCGTACGGAGCCCGCCGGAGCGGCGGGCAACGATCAGGATACCCGCTGGGCCACCCTCGTGCCCACCCGTCCCGTGCTCGAGGGGCCGGCCGCGCCGCCAACGCGGCGCCCGCTTCCGGGCAGGCAGGTAGCGGTCAGGCCCGAGGATGGGCCCGCTCGAAGACCTCGACCACTCGCTCCCGGCTCACGTGGGTGTAGATCTGAGTCGTCCGCAGGCTCGCATGGCCGAGCAGCTCCTGGACGACGCGGAGATCGGCACCCCCGTCGAGGAGGTGGGTCGCCATCGAGTGGCGCAGCGCGTGCGGGTGCGTGGGCACGGGTGAGCGGCGGTCGACGATGCGGCGGACGTCTCGTGGCCCGAGCCGCTGGGCGCGGCGGTTCAAGAAGACCGCATCCGATGGGCTGTCCGGACCTGCCACGACCGGGCGGCCCTCTTCGAGCCACCTCGAGAGCGCGTCTGCGCACCGGGCGTGCACCGGGAGACGGCGCTCCTTGGCGCCCTTGCCCATCACGGTCACCGTGCGGGCGACGAGGTCCACACCGGCCCGGTCGAGCCCGCACAGCTCGGACACCCGGATCCCCGCTGCGTACAGAAGCTCGAGCACCGCATCGTCGCGCAGGGCGTACGCGGCGGCGCGGCCCGCCCGCTGCGCAGCACGGCGGCCACCCCCCGCTCCTCGCCCAGCGCCCGCCGGCCCGTTTCCCTCCAGCAGGATCTCAAGCTCGCGCGGCGACAGGACGTTGGGCAGCCGGCCACCGCCTGACGGAGACCCCAGCCGCCTCGACGGGTCCTCGTGGACGAGCCCGCGACGGCGGCCCCAGGCGAAGTACGCGCGAAGAGAGGCAGCCTTCCGGGCGACGCTCGCCCGAGCGTACCCACGGGTCGAGAGGTAGGCGAGGTACCGCCGCAGGAGGACCCGATCGACGTCCGTCGGCCCGGCACATCCGGCACGGCCGGCCCACTCGCAGAAGGCCTCCAGGTCGCCGAGGTACGCGCGACGCGTCGCGCCGGACCGGCTCAGCAGCCAGCCGCCGAACTCCCCCAGCTGCCAGCGGGCGGCGACGCTCGCGGGCGTCCGCTCCCCTCTGCCGGGACCAGCTGATTCCTTCAACCTGCGGCCCCCCGCACCCACGCCACCACGGTATCGCCGACCAACCCGCCATCGGGCCCATGACCCCGGGAACAAGTCGTAACCTGGCGGGCATGGCAAGCCGCATCCTGGTCGTCGAGGACGACGAGCGCATCCGGTCCTCCATGCGCCTCGCTCTCGAGGGCGAGGGCTACGAGGTCGACGAGGCAGCCAGCGGAGAAGAGGGGCTGGAGCATTTCTCCGGCCATCCCGCCGACGTGGCGCTCATCGACCTCATGCTCCCGGGCATGGACGGCTTCGAGTGCTGCCGGGCGCTGCGGCGCCAGAGCGCGGTGCCGAT
>JAJYGW010000016.1 GCA_021790615.1 Actinomycetes bacterium
GTAGTAGAAGGAACCCGCGGTCACGATCTCCGTGGTGACGGGACCGAACCCCACCGCCCTCAGCCTCTCTTCGTAGGTCGCCCTGGCCGCTTGCGCTGCGGCGAGCTGCGCGTCGGAGACGGCAGAGACGGCGGAACGGTACTGGGTGCCGATGTCGTTCCCCTGCCGCATGCCCTGGGTCGGGTCGTGACCTTCGAAGAAGACCGCGAGGAGCTCCTCGTAGGACGTCTCGGAGGGGCGAAAGACGCAGAGGACCGCCTCGGCGTGGCCGGTGAGCCCCGTACAGACCTCCTCGTAGGTGGGGTTCGGGGTGAAACCCCCGCTGTAGCCCACTGCGGTCGTGAACACGCCGTCGGCCTGCCAGAATTCACGTTCCGCTCCCCAGAAGCAACCCATGGCGAAGATCGCGACCTGCGTCCCGTCCGGGAAGGGAGGTACGAGCGGCGTACCGAGCACGAGATGCCGCTCGGGCACGGCCATCGCCGTCTGCCGGCCGGCGAGCGCACGTGCCGGATCCACCATCTGGGCCCGCTCCCCGGTCTTCCTGCTCCCGACGATGCCCACCCGGCGCTCCTCCATCCACGAGCGTCGATCTGCGGCGGCCGGGATCAGCCGGGGCGACACGCTCGTCTTCACCCTAGCGACGCCCGGGTGCCCCCTCGGCACCGCGAAAGGCCGATGGCCACCCAGCAGGGTCAGCAGCACGAATTCCGTGCGAGGAGATTACGTTGGGGCGGTCCCCTCCTGGCGGGGGCACCGCCAGTGTCCGGGCGGACCGCACACGACGAGCGCTCGTCGGCCATCGAAGGGACGGTGCGCGCAATGACCAGAGCAGACTCCGACCCGACCCCACAGACACGCGCCGCACGTGCAGCTCACCTGCGTGTCGCCTACGACGGTGCGCGAGCTGCGACGGAGACGCTGGCGGCACCGCTCTCCGCCGAGGACCAGACCGTGCAGTCGATGCCCGACGTGAGCCCCACCAAGTGGCACCGTGGCCACACGTCGTGGTTCTTCGAGACCTTTCTCTTGCTGCCTGAGCTGCCGGACTACGAGCAGCGTCATCCGATGTACGCCTACCTCTTCAACTCCTACTACGAGGCGCTGGGAGCGAGGCATCCCCGGCCCGAGCGGGGCATGCTCTCGAGACCGGGGATCGACGAAGTCGCCGCATACCGGCGGCACGTGGACGAGGCGACCACCAGGCTGCTCGACCGTCCGCTCGCCCCCGAGACGCTCGACCTTCTGGAGCTCGGGATCCACCATGAGCAGCAGCACCAAGAGCTCCTGCTCATGGACATCAAGCACGTCTTGTCGAGGAGCCCTCTGCGGCCTTCCTACGACCCGCTGCCTCGGGCGACTCGAGCGGGCTCGGAGGCCGAGGTCCCGAAGGTGGGGTGGATCGAGCACTCCGGCGGAGCCGTCCGGATCGGGCACGAGGGGAGCCGTTTCTCGTTCGACAACGAGTCGCCGCGACATGTGGTGCAGCTCGTCCCGTTCGCGCTCGCGGACCGTCCGGTGACCTGTGGCGAGTGGATGGAGTTCGTGGACGACGGCGGCTACACGCGACCCGAGCTCTGGCTCTCGGAGGGCTGGGCAACCGTCCAAGCGCAGCGCTGGCGCGCGCCGCTCTACTGGGACGTGGACGACGGCGTCGTGTCCGTCTTCACCCTCCGGGGCCCTCGAGCGCTCGCGCCCGGCGAACCGGTGGTCCACGTCAGCTACTTCGAGGCGGACGCGTTCGCGCGGTGGGCCGGCGCGCGCCTCCCCACGGAGGCGGAGTGGGAGACGGCGGCGACCGAGAGCGACCCCGAGGACGCGCCGTTCGACCTGCACCCACGCACGGTCGCCGGCACGGGCTTCTACGGCACCGTGTGGCAGTGGACGCAGTCCGGCTACAGCCCCTACCCGGGCTTCCGGCCCGACCCAGGAGCGGTCGGCGAGTACAACGGCAAGTTCATGGTGAACCAGCAGGTGCTGCGCGGGAGCGCGTGCATCACGCCGGCGGGTCATGCCCGCAGGACGTACAGGAACTTCTTCCCGGCGTCGGCCCGCTGGGCGTTCGCCGGCCTGCGCCTCGCGAAGGACCTGTGATGGCGGCCTCCACGTCGCCTTCGCTCAGGCTCGACATCCATCTCGGTGCCGAAGACCTGAGAGCCGAGCTGGAACGAGACGTCAAGTCGGGGCTCGGCGGCGCACGCAAGTCGCTCCCGCCGAAATGGTTCTACGACACGGTCGGGAGCAAGCTGTTCGAGGAGATCACCGAGCTTCCCGAGTACTACCCGACCAGAGCCGAGCGGGCGCTCCTCGAGCTCCACGCGGCGGACATCGCCGTGCTGGCCCGGTCCGACACGCTCGTCGAGCTCGGCGCCGGGTCGTGCGAGAAGACGCGACTGCTCCTGGACGCGCTGGCCGCCAGCGGCGAGGTGCGCAGGTACGTGCCCTTCGACGTGAGCGCGGACTTCTTGAAGGCATCCGCTGCGGAGCTGTCGCGCGACTACGAGGGACTGCAGGTGCACGCGGTCGTCGGCGACTTCCTCTGCCATCTCGACACGATCCCCGGTGCAGGACGGCGCCTGGTCGCGTTCTTGGGCGGCACGGTCGGCAACCTCGTCCCTGCGCAGCGCCGCCGCTTCTTGGCGGCCCTCCGGGGCTCCATGGGTCCTTCCGATCATCTCCTGCTCGGCACCGACCTCGTGAAGGACGTGGCGAGGATCCTGGCCGCCTACGACGACGCCGCCGGGGTGACCGCCCGCTTCCACCGCAACGTCCTCAGCGTGGTGAACCGGGAGCTCGACGCCGATTTCGTCCCCTCACGGTTCGACCACGTCGTCCGGTGGGACCCGTACGCCCGCTGGGTCGAGATGCACCTCCGCTCCGATCGCGACCAGCTCGTGCACATCGGTGCGCTCGGGCTGACGGTCCCCTTCGCGAAAGACGAGGAGCTCCTGACCGAGATCAGCGCGAAGTTCACGCCTGCAGGCGTCGAGGCGGAGATGGTCCGCGCGGGTTTCACCGTCGACCGGCAGTGGGGGGCGGAGGACGGCGAGTTCCTGCTCACCCTTGCTCACCCGGGCACTCGCCGCTGAAGCCAGCTCGAGGACCTCGTCGGAGCCGTCCCGGTCACTGCTGGTAGCGCTCCACGGTCTCGACGGGGCGCTCTTGCGCTCCGTCGGGATCACGGCCTGCGTGCCGCAGGGCGCGGCGCTGGCGGAGCAGGTCCCAGAGCTGGTCGAGCGTCGTCTGCAGGAGCTCGAGACGGTCCTGCTCGTGCTGGTCCAGGCCTTCAGACGTGGCCGCGTGCGCCTCCTCGAGCCGCCGCTCCTCGTCTGCGAGCTCCCCGATGCGGCGGATGATGTCTGTGTCCCTCTGTCGTTCTTGCCGTTCCACGCCCGCGATCCTCTCATCGACTCCGCGTTCACGCGACCGCCGGGAGCGCGTCTCCCCCGGCGGTCGCCTTGTCCGCTGCTCCGCCTTGCGCGTCCTCTCCCTCTCCTCCCTGTTCTCCCGCCGTCGTCCGGCCATCTTGGAAGGCGGGGCCGAGCACGTCTGCGACGGTGCGCGCCAGATGAAAGGTCATCTGCGCGCGCACGTCCTCGGGGACGTCCTCGAGCTCCGGCTCGTTGCGCACCGGCAAGACGACCTCGGACAGCCCCGCGCGATGCGCGGCCAACACCTTCTGCTTCACCCCGCCGATCGGGAGGACTCGGCCCTGGAGCGTCACCTCGCCGGTCATGCCCACGACCGGCCGCACCGGCACGCCCGTGAGGAGACTCACCAGCGCAATGGTCATGGTCACGCCCGCAGACGGGCCGTCCTTTTGGACCGCGCCCGCGGGCACGTGGAGGTGGAACCGCTTGCCGGCGAACGCCTTGGGATCGACCCCGAGCTCCACAGCATGCGACCGCACGAAAGAGAGCGCGATCTCCGCCGACTCCTTCATCACGTCGCCGAGCTGGCCGGTGAGCGTCAGTCCCTCGGGGCCGTCCGACAGCGACGCCTCCACGTACAACACGTCGCCTCCGGCTCCGGTGACCGCGAGCCCCGTCGCCACACCGGGAACGCCGGTTCGATCGGCGGGCTCGAAGAAGTACCGGGGCCGTCCCAACCAGCCGCGGAGGTCGGCGGCGTCGACCAGGACCGGGGTGGCCACCTTGTCGGAGGCCAGCGCCGTCGCAACCTTCCGAGCGAGCCGGCCGAGCTCCCGCTCGAGCGACCGGACCCCTGCTTCTCGCGTGTAGTCGGCCACGATCGTCTGCAGGGCCTCGGTCGTCACGTCGAGCTCGTCCGCGCTGAGCGCCGCCCGGGACACCTGGCGCGGCAGCAGGTGATGACGCGCGATCGCGACCTTCTCCGCTTCCGTGTAGCCGTCGAGGCGGATGACCTCCATCCGGTCGTAAAGCGCGGGCGGCACGGTGTCCACGACATTTGCGGTCGCGATGAAAAGGACCCTGGACAGGTCCAGCTCCACCTCGAGGTAGTGGTCGCGGAAGGTGTGGTTCTGTGCGGGGTCCAGCACCTCGAGAAGAGCGGAGGAGGGATCCCCGCGGTAGTCCGCGCCGATCTTGTCCACCTCGTCGAGAAGGAGCACCGGGTTCATGGTGCCCGCCTCGC
>JAJYGW010000196.1 GCA_021790615.1 Actinomycetes bacterium
CGCCTCGGCGCTCGCCGCAGAGGCCGACGGCCTGGTGCGGCGCGCCGCTGCACTCGCGGACGAGGATGCCGTCGCGTATCGCGCGGTGCTCAGCGCACTCGCCCTCCCGAAGAGCCCGGACCCCGCGCGACGGCGTGCAGCCATCGACGCAGCGCTCGACGCCGCGAGCGAGGTGCCCCTCGAGATCGCCACGGTCGCCGCCGACGCCGCGCGCCTCGCGGCCCGCCTGGCGCCAGAGGGGAACCCGAACCTCCACGGGGACGCCGGGACCGCCGCTGCGCTCGCGCTCGGCGCGGCTCGTGCCGGCGCGCTGCTCGTCGCGGAGAACCTCGCCCGACGTCCCGACGACCCCCGCCACGCCCGGGCGGCGGCGCTCGTCGGGGAGACCCGGGCGCACGCGATGGCGATCCTCGGCGAGGACGGAGCGATCCCTGGGGAGGAGCGCCCGTGACTGCGGGGCGGTTGCCGCGAACCGCAGTCGCAGGGTGGCTTCGGGACGGCGCACGTGCGACGGCGAGTCGGCTCGGTGCTCTCGATGTCGTGGCCGGCCACGTGGCCGTGGCGGCGGGGGAGGACGACCGGGCCGGGGCAGCCGGGTCGGGTTGCCCGGCTTGACTGCCGGAACGCGGACTGGGAACATACGAGTGTGCATCACGACGTCTCGGTGACCGAACTGGCTGACCTCCTCCTCACCTGACGGCGAGCGGAACCCGCTCGCCTCACCTCCTGCGCCTCTGGCCAGGAGGTTTTTTGTTTCCCGGCTCAGGTTTGCTGGGGTCGGGTGGACGAAGCGGGTCTTTTGGGTCGGGCTCCCGGCTCGGGCTACCCGGAGCAGCTGGCCCAGGTCGGCTCCGCGGACCTCCGAGGGCCGGCGGGGCGATTCGTCGCCCGGAGCAGTGGAGCCGGTCGAGGAGCTGACGTCGGTGCCGAGAAGAGAGAGGACCACGAACGGTGACGCGACACGAAGGGATCGACATGGGAGCAGAGACCCGACCGAACGGAGCGGGAGAACACATGGAAGAGGACAACCGCAAGGCGCGGACCACTGGGGGAGGAGCTGGCGAGAAGCTGATCGTCTTCGACACGACGCTGCGGGACGGCGAGCAGTCGCCGGGGATCTCGCTCGACGCGGGGGAGAAGCTCGAGATCGCCGAGCAGCTCGCCCGCCTCGGCGTGGACTACATCGAGGCGGGCTTCCCCGTTGCGAGCCCCGGGGACTTCGAGGCCGTCCAGGCCATCGCACGACACGTCCACGGGCCGGTCATCGCCGGGCTGTCGCGGACCCACCGGGCGGACGTGGACCGCTGCTTCGACGCCCTCCGGGACGCCGACCGCCACCGCATCCACGTCTTCATCTCGACGAGCCCCTCCCACATGACCCACATGCTGAAGATGACCGAGGCCCAGGTGCTCGCGGAGACGCGCGCGGGGGTCGGCCGGGCCCGCGAGCACACCGACGACGTCGAGTTCAGCCCCCAGGACGCGACCCGGACCCCGCTCGACTTCATGCTGGAGGTGCTCGCGGCCGCCGTCGAGGCGGGTGCGACGACGCTCAACATCCCCGACACCGTCGGCTACGGCATCCCCTGGGACTTCGGTGCGCTCATCGCCTACGTGCGCAAGCAGGTGGCCGGCGACTACGTGCTCTCGACGCACTGTCACAACGACCTCGGGCTCGCGACGGCGAACAGCTTGGCGGGCGTCCAGGCCGGGGCGCGCCAGGTCGAGGTCTGCGTGAACGGCCTCGGCGAGCGGGCCGGCAACGCCAGCCTCGAGGAGGTCGTGATGGCGGTGAAGATCCGTCCCGATCAGTTCCCCGGCGTCGAGGTCGGCGTGCACACCGAGGAGCTGGCGCGGACCTCGCGCCTCGTGAGCCGGCTGACGGGCTACCCGGTCCAGTACAACAAGGCGGTCGTCGGTCGCAACGCCTTCGCGCACGAGTCGGGCATCCACCAGCACGGGGTGCTCTCCGAGCGCAGCACCTACGAGATCATCGACGCCGCGAGCGTCGGCCAGGAGGGCCGCCAGATCGTCCTCGGCAAGCACTCGGGCCGGCACGCCTTCGCCGAGACGCTCGCAGGCATGGGCCTCACGGTGAAGGGGGACGCGCTGAACGCCGCCTTCGCCCGGTTCAAGGAGCTCGCCGACCGCAAGGTCCAGATCACCGAGGCCGACCTCGAGGCGATCGTGGCGGAGGAGCTCGGGACCGAGCTCGCGGCATCGTGGTCGCTCGCGTCGCTCGAGGTGACGGGCGGGACGGTCGGCACGCCACGTGCGTCGGTGGTCCTCGAGCGCAACGGGGAGCGCGCCGAGGCGAGCGCGGAGGGTGACGGCATGATCGACGCCGCCTGCCAAGCGCTCCAGCGGGCGGTCGGGATCGAGGCGACACTGGCCGGTTTCGCGGTGTCGTCGGTGACCGGAGGGGTCGATGCCCTCGGCGACGTGGTCGTCCAGGCCGAGGCGAACGGGACCAAGGTCTCGGGGCGGGGTGTCTCGACCGACGTCGTGGAGGCCGCGGCGCGCGCCTTCCTCCACGCGCTCAACCGGCTCGACCGCCGGGGCCAGGTGTCCCGTGTCGCCGAGGCGACCCCGTAGGTGCAGGCCGGCCGGGGCAACCGGATCGAGGGAAACACCCTGGGAGGTGCAGTTTTAGTGGTTCTTTAGCGCCCGGTCGTACCCTCCTCGCAGTCGGGCGGTAGTGGGACCGCCCCGTCGCGGGGAGGGCGCGCGATGCGTCTCGAGGGAGAGCGAGCGAGCGGGGGCGGAAGGCGAGGGCTCCGGGCTGCGGCGGCCTGTGCGGCGGCAGCCCTGTTGCCTCTCGCCGTCGAGTTCGGGCCGGCCGGCGCGGCGGCAGCGGCCGCCTCCCCCGGGCAGGGGGCCGGCGGGGTCGCCGGGGCGGGAGCGGTCTCGCGAGCGACGCCTCCGAGCGGGTCCAAGGCGAGCAGTGCGTTCCTCGCGACCCACGCCGACGGCGGGATCGCGCCTGCGACCGCGCAGACGTTCACCTGGACCGGCACGGACTCGACCAACACAACTTCGCCCGACTCGAACTGGTCGGACCCGAACAACTGGCAGGGTGGCGTGGCCCCGAGCCCGAGCGACGGGCCGGTCGACCTGGTCTTCCCGGTCCCCACCTGCTCGCCCTCGACGACCGGGTGCGGCGAGTCCAACAACGACCTGACCGGCCTGGTCGTCGACCAGATGACGGTGGACGACACCCCCCCGAGCAGCGCTTCGACTGTTCCACTTAGCCGCTTCTTCACAGGCAACGGGATCACGCTGGACGGCGGCCTCAGCGACACGTTCTCCGCGTCGAGCGGCGGCGGGTTCGCTCGTGACGTGAACCCGTTCTTCGAGCTGCCGATCACGCTCGGGGCGAGCCAGACCTGGACGGTGACGGGCCAGCCGCACTTCGCGGCGCCGATCGCCGCGGCGACGGGGACCTCGGCGCGGCTCGCGCTCAGCATCTCCGGTGGTGGCGTGGTCAACGTCTCTGCCTCGATGGACCTCGCTGGACTCTCGGTCGTCGGCACTCCGAGCGTGACCGTCAACGGTCGTGAGTACGGCGGCCAGTTCTTCCTCGAAGGGAATGGCACCACGAAGGCCACGACCATCACGACGCCGACACCGGTGCAGTTGACGGACGTCATCTTCGGTGCCACTTCGCTCCCGGGCTCCCCGGTCGAGGCGCCGGCCTTCACGAGCACGGGGAGCCTGATCTACACCGGTGAGATCCCACCCGACACCGGCACGACGTCGGCGATCGGCCCGGTCTCCCTCGACGCGAGCAGCGTGGTCTCTTGGGATCTGAGCGACGCGAGCGGGCAGAACCCGCCTGTCCCCGGGAGCGACTACCCCCAGCTCGCCTCCTCCTCGACGGTCGCACTCGGCTCGGCGGCTGCCGAGATCGATGCGAGCTGTAACCTCGCCGTCGGCACCGCGTTCCGGATCGTCTCGGCAGCGGGGGGCTTGACGGGAGCGCTCACGGACTTCTCTTCCTCCGGCCCGGCGACGCCCATCCCGAACGGGGGCGTGATCCAGGCGATCTCCTCCTCCGTCTTCAGCTCCTGCCAGGCTGCCGGTGCCGTGGCGCCGTACCTCGAGATCACCTACGAGGACGGGGGGAACGGGAGTGCCGGCTCCGTGACTGCGACCGTGGTGGCGCGACCGAGCACCGCCACCACGACGACGGCGCTCAGCGCAACGCCGAGCGCCCCGACCGTCGGCCAGTCCGTGGCACTGACCGCCGAGGTGGCGACCTCGGTGAGCGGGTTCGTCCCACGGGGCTCCGTGGCCTTCACCGCCGACGGGACGGCCATTGCCGGCTGCGGTGCCGTCGCGCTCTCGACGACGTCGCCGTACACCGCAACCTGCAAGACGAGCTTCCCCGCCCCGGCCGCGGTCTCGGTCCGCGCCACCTTCACGTCCTCCTCGGCCTCCGTGACGGGCTCGTCGGGCTCGACCACCGTGGCCGTGCAAGCCGGCTACCTCGTCCTCACCACGAACGGCGGGGTGCACAACTTCCACGCCCCCTGGTACGGCTCTCTCGCCGGGCAGCTCGGGGGAA
>JAJYGW010000136.1 GCA_021790615.1 Actinomycetes bacterium
TCCCTCCTCGCAAGGCGTGGCATGGTCGTGAAGGGCGGCGATGTCATCGAGCGCCTCGCCCGGTCGACCACCCTGCTCTTCGACAAGACGGGCACGTTGACCGAAGGGCGGCCGAGGCTCGCGTCGGTGGCCACGGCGGAGGGGGTCAGCGTCGCCGAGGCGCTCTGCGCCGCCGCGTCGCTCGACCAGTACTCGCCACATGTGCTCGCCGGCGCCCTCGTGCGCAAGGCGCTCGAGGTCGGCTGTGTCCTCGATCGCCCCGTTGGGGTCGTCGAGGTTCCCGGTGAGGGGATCCGGGGGCTGGTCGCCGGCCGCCGGGTTGCCGTCGGATCGGCCCGGTGGGCGGGCTTCGACTCGACCCCGCCGTGGGCCAAGCGGGCGCAGCGCACCGCGCGGCTGGACGGTTCGCTCACCGTCGCCGTGTCGATCGACGGGAGGCCCGCCGCCGTGCTCCTGTTCGAGGACCCGATCCGGCCCGACGCCCCGCGCACGATACGGGCCCTCCGGCGCGCCGGGATCGACCGTCTGGTCATGGTGACCGGCGACCGGGCCGAGGTGGCCGAGTCCGTGGGACTGGTCCTCGGTCTCGACGGCGTCGAGGCCGAGCAGTCGCCGGCGGACAAGCTCGATGTGGTGGAGGCCGAGCGGGGCCGGGCGCCGACCATCATGGTGGGGGACGGGGTCAACGACGCCCCCGCGCTCGCGTCCGCCGACGTCGGCGTCGCGATGGGAGCCAGGGGAGCCACCGCGTCGAGCCAGGTGGCGGACGTGGTGCTGAGCGTCGACCGGCTCGACCGGCTCGCAGAAGGCCGGGTGATCGCACTGCGGACCAGACGGATCGCCTTGCAGAGCGTCGTCGCCGGCATGGCGTTGTCGTTCGCAGCGATGGGGGTGGCGGCGATGGGTGGGCTCCCGCCGGTGTGGGGTGCGCTGCTGCAGGAAGGGATCGACGTCGCGGTGATCTTCAACGCGTTGCGAGCCCTGCGACCGACGAGGGCGACCGTCGTGCTCGATGCCGCAGGTCTCGAGCTGGCGCAGCAGTTCCACGACGAGCACGGCGACGTCGTGGCCGTCGCAGACCGAGCGCGTGTGGTGGCCGACCACCTGGGCACCGTGGCGGCGGGCGAGGCCCTGCGCGAGCTCCGTGACCTTCATCGCCAGCTGGTGGACTTCGTGCTGCCCCACGAGACCGCCGAAGACCGCGAGCTGTACCCCTCGCTGGACCGAGCGATCGGAGGTGCCAACCCCACCGGCCCGATGAGCAGGGCGCACGCCGAGATCGCCCACGAGGTCCGGCGGCTGGGCCGCCTGCTCGAGGACATCGGCCCAGAGCACCTGGACGACGACGACGTGACGGATCTCCGTCGCCTGCTCTACGGCCTCGCGGCGGTGCTCCGCCTGCACACCGCCCAAGAAGAGGAGAGCTACCTCTCGCTCCGCGACCTCACACCTTCGGCGGAGCCCGTCGGTCCGGGCGGATGACTCGGACGGCAGCCGAGAGCACGACGAGGCCGCCGGCCGCGATCGCCGCGCTCGCCAACGTCAACGTCGCCGGTGGCGCGTGCAGCCCGAAGAGGTGCCTGCTCACGGGCACCGCCCACGCCAGCACGGCTGCCGCCGCCATGCCGACGGCGACGAGGACCCGTCCGACGGTCAGGGGCTCGGACACGAGGACCAGCACGCCGAGGCCGACGACGAGGAGCACCCCGGTCGCTGCGGTGCGGGCGGAAAGCTCCGTCGCTCCGACCTGGCTGCGGGTGACCAGGTACGCCGCCAGCGCCGACGAGGCGGCCACGATGCCGGCGGGAACAGCGACGCGCAGGACGCGTCCGACGAAGCCCGGCTGAGCCCGAGGCGCACCCGGCGCCAACGCGAGGAAGAAGCCGGGCACGCCGATGGTCAGCGAGCTGACGAGCGTGAGGTGGCGAGGGAAGAACGGGTAGGGGATCGCCGAGATCCCCGTCACCGCCGCCAGCAACGTGGCGTAGACGGTCTTCGTGACGAAGAGCCGAGCGACCCGCTGGATGTTCGCGATCACCCGGCGCCCTTCCGCCAGGATCTGGGGGATCACGGCGAAGGAGCCGTCGAGGAGCACGACCCTGCCGACGGCGCGCGCCGCCGGGCTGCCGGTGCCGATGGCGATCCCGAGATCTGCGGCCTTGAGCGCAGGGAGGTCGTTCACCCCGTCGCCCGTCATGGCCACCACGTGGCCTTGACCTTGCAGGGCGAGCACGACGTCGCGCTTTCGGTGCGGCTCGACCCGCCCGACGACCCCCACCTCCTGGAGGGCCGTCGCGAGGGCAGCCTGGTCGGCCGGGAGCGATGCGGCGTGGAGAGGACGGTCGGCGCCCGGGATCCCCGCCCTCCGCGCGACCGCGGCCACCGTCCGGGGATCGTCCCCTGACAGCACGAGCACCCGCACCCCCTGGCTCCGGAGGTAGTCGATGGTCTGGGGGGCGTCGGGACGGAGGCGCTCTTCGTACACGGCCCAACCGGCGCACCGGAGCCGAGCCGGCAGGGTCCCCGGGCGCAGGTGCTCGTCCGAGCGCGCGACCAGCAGCACCCGGCCCCCGCGTGCGGCCCTCTCGTTCACCTCGCGCGCGAAGGGCGCCTCGAGCGCCGGCATCACCACCTCCGGCGATCCGATCACCCACGTCCCCCGACCTGCGAACTCCATCGCGCTCCACCGGCGCTGCGACGAGAAGGGGGAGGATCGGACCGGTTCCCAGCCGAGCGGAGCCGGCGCGGCGCGTGCGGCCAGCATGGTCGCGTTCGGGCCTTGGGTCTGCGCCGCGATGGCGCCGAGCGCGTCCCGGGCGGGTGCGTCACCGACGGCGGTGACCTCTCCGAGCTCCAGTCCCGGTTCGGTCAGCGTGCCCGTCTTGTCGATGCACAGCACGTCGACCCGGGCGAGACCCTCGATCGCGGCCAGCTCCTGGACGAGCACGCGCCGCCGGGCGAGCCGGACGGCTCCGACCGCGAAGGCGATGGTCGCGAGCAGCACGAGGCCCTCGGGGACCATCGCCCCGATGCCGGCCACGCTCCCCCGTACCGCGTCGCCCAGCGTCTGGCCCGATCGGACGACCTGGCTCGTCACGAGCAGCGCGCCGAGGGGCACCATCAGCCAGCTCACCACCTGGAGGATGCGGTTGACGCCCGAGCGCAAGTCCGACCGGACGAGGTCGAACCGGCGAGCGTCCAGCTCCAGGCGCTGGGCGAACGCCTCGGGGCCGACCCGCTCGACCCGCATGGTGCCAGAGCCTGCGAGCACCGCGCTGCCGGAGCGGAGGGGGTCCTCAGGGTGCTTCTCCACCGGCATCGACTCCCCGCTCACGAGCGACTCGTCGACCTCGAGGCCGTCAGCCCTGAGGACGGCTCCGTCTGCGGGGATCTGGTCCCCCGGGCGCAGCTCCAGGACGTCGTCGACGACCACGTCCTCGACCCGGATGTCGAGGCGCTCGCCCTCGCGGATGGCGTGGGCACGCGGAGCCGTGAGCAGGGCGAGGTGATCGAGCGTTCTCTTCGCCCGCAGCTCCTGGGCGATGCCGATGAGGGTGTTCACGGCCAGGACGACGCCGAAGAGCGCGTCCTGAAGCGGGCCGAAGACGAGGATCACGACGAAGAGAGCCCCCAGGATGGCGTTGAACCTGGTCAGCACGTTGGCGCGGAGGATCTGCCCGACGCTCCGCCCTCCTCGTGGCGAGGTCGTGTTCACCGCTCCCGCCGCGATGCGCGCCGCGACCTCCGGTTCGCTGAGCCCCCGATCGGCAGTCCCCTCGTCCGGGGGGACGGGCCGCGCCGCCGAGATGTTGCCGCCGTCCATGCCTCCATCGTGGACCGCAGCGGCCGGGTGGAGAGGCAGAAGTTACCCGTGCACGGTGGTGCGGGACGGTAGCGATGGTCAGGCGGGTGGGTCGACGCCTAGGGTGACCAGACACGTGCTGAGGAGATCGGCCATCGGATGCACTCCAGAGAACCCGCGCAACCATTGCCACGAGCGCCGGATCCGTCGCCGCCCCCGGAGCCTTCGGTGCCGTCGCAGCGGCCGTCGCTCGCGGAGCAATTCGAGCGGATCCTTGGCGCGTCCCGGGTGCTGGTGGTCGTCCCCGTCGTGGTCCTGGTGTTGGCCTCCCTCGGGGGCTTCGTCTACGGGGCCGTCGTCTTCGTGCAGTCCTTCCGGGACGTGGTCCGCCATCCGGTCCCGGTCGGCAACAAGATCGGGCTCTTCCTGATCGTCGTCGACCTCTTCTTGGTGGGCGCCACCTTGCTGATCGCTGCCATCGGGCTCTACGAGCTCTTCATCAGCCGTGTCGAGATCCGCGGGGTCCGGCGGATCCCCAAATGGCTGGAGATGCAGGATCTGAACGATCTCAAGGTACGAGTGATCGCGATGGTTGTCCTGGTCGCGACGGTCAGCTTCGTCCAAGCCGTCGTGGACTTCGACAACGCTCTCGACATCCTGGAGCTCGGAGGGGGCATCGCGCTCGTGGTCGGCGCGCTCACGGTCTTCGTACGGTTCGGGAGCCACGGCGGAGGCCATCGCGCATCTTGAACCGATGGCCGGG
>JAJYGW010000049.1 GCA_021790615.1 Actinomycetes bacterium
TCGCGCACGCCGATCCCGGCGGCCACGAGGCCGGCGACGAGCACCTCGACACCGTCTTCGTCGGCGATGTCGACGACGACGCTGTCACCTCGAGCCGCCTCCGGCGCATAGCCGAGCAGGGTGAGCGCACCAGCAAGGTCGCCGCGTGCCCGGACCCGGACCCGGAGCCGGTGGTGGCTCCCCGCGAGCTGGGCGCGCAGCGCGTCGGTGGCGCCATGGCCGACGACCCGGCCGTCGTGGATCACCGTCACGTCGTCACCGAGGGTGCTCACCTCGGCGAGCTCGTGAGCAGAGACGATCACCGTGCGCCCCTCGTCGGCGAAGCGCCGCAGATGCTCCCGGAGCTGGCTGCTGACGCCGGGGTCGACGCCTGCGAACGGCTCGTCGAGCACCAGCACGGGCGGGTCGGCCAAAAGCGCCCGAGCCAGGCTGACCCGCTGTGCCTGGCCTCGGCTGAGCCCGCTGGCGCGCCGTGTGGCGATGGGACCGAGATCGAGCAGCTCCACGGCACGC
Organism: Actinomycetes bacterium; assembly: GCA_021790615.1. Next base: position 514 of record JAJYGW010000049.1, read on the forward strand.
GCCACACAGGCGCGCTGCGCGCCCGGCGCCAGCGCGAGGACCCGCGCCCAGTAGGAGAGGTTGTCCACGACGCTCAGGCGTGGGGCGAGCGCGGCGCGGTGGGCACCGACCCCGATCAGTGCCTTCGCCCCAAGGTCGTCGTGCGGGTCGCGCCCGTCGACGAGGACCTGGCCGGCGCTCGGTGCGAGCACCCCGGTCAAGGTCCGAAACAGCGTGGTCTTGCCGGCCCCGTTCGCCCCCAACACGAGGTGCACGCCGTGGTCGAAGGCGACATCGACGCCGTGGAGGACCTCCCGGTCCCGGTACCCTGCGTGCAGCGCGGTGGCGGCGAGGGTGGTCACGGCGCCGCTTCGGGCACGAGCACGAAGAAGCCCGACACCCGGCCCTCGGCGTCAAAGGCCACCCGACCGGTGCGGACGGCGCGCTCGAAGACGAGCGGCACGTCGACCACGGTGTGCCCGCCGTGGACCCTGACCGCAGGTTTGCGCTTCCGTATGAGCCGGCCCAGCTCGGCGTCGAGCCTCGAGCGGACCGAGTCGAGCAGCTCCGCCGGGCACGCTTCGGCCATCCGCTCAGAGAAGCCCGAGCGCATCTCGACCCAGTCGCGGGCGAAGAACCGCCCGAGCAGCACCGTTGCGTGTTCCCTGGCCTTTGGCATGGCTGTGGCGGGAGGGTCCATGACGGTCTCTTCGTCTTCGCCGCCGAAGCGTTGGAACGCGGCTTGTCGAGTGACGCACAGGGCCTCTCCGATCGCCGCCCAGGTGCAGCCCGCGACCCGGGCCTCGACCGCGAGGGTCCGCACGATGTCGTCGAGCAGGATCCCCAGCCGGTGCGTTCCGCCCAGCGACGCCAGCACCGCGTCGGCGCCCCGGCCCTGTGAGCCCCGCAGCCCTGCGGCCACCAGCTCGGCGTTCTCCACCAACATGAGCGCCAGGACCTCACGCTCCACGTCAACGAGGTCAGCGACTACCGGTGGCGCCACAGCTGTAAAGATAGATTTACGGCGACCAGGTGTCAAGCCAGGTTTACGAGTCTAGCCCCGATCCCGTAGGAGGCTCCGAACCGAGGCCGGAGCCTGATCGTCTACCGGCTCTTGGGAGCAGCGTCTGAGCCGAGCGGCGGCTCATGCTCAGCGAGTGAACCCGGTGAGGGAGCGGCAAGCAAGAGGCAAGCAAGAGGGAATGCATGCGTACGTGGGCGCTACCATGGGCCCGTGACGAGCGATGGCTGGACGCGTGCCCGGGATGCGTTCGCTCAAGCAGTCGGGTGGTTCATGCGCAGCGTCCCAGAAGTGGAGGGACGCTGGGAGGAGCTGGCACTGGGCGAATGGTCGGTCCGCGACCTCGTAGGTCACACGAGCCGGGCGATGCTGACCGTCGAGGCATACCTTGGCACGCCTGCATCAGAAGCCGAGGTGACCTCTGCGGTCGAGTATTTCCGTCGCGTCCTTGCTTCGAGCGGAGATCCCGCCGCAGTCGCCCAGCGCGGCCGCGACGCCGGTGCCGCCTTGGGGGAGGATCCGGCCAGCGCGGTCGGCGAGATCTCCGAGCGCCTCCTCGCCCGGCTCCATGACGAAAGCGGAGACGCTTTGTTGACCACCCCGGCCGGTGGCATGCGCCTGGCGGACTACCTTCCGACGCGCACCTTCGAGCTCACGGTCCATACCTGTGACCTCGCGGTCGCTTTGGGAGCGCCCATCGACGTGCCAGACCTGGCGGCTGTTGAGACTCTGGAGGTGTTGGGAGGACTCGCGTCACGGGCCAACCTGGCTGGACCACTGCTGCTGGCCGCGACCGGGCGCCAGCCGCTCCCTGCCGGATTCAGCGTCCTCTAGCGTCCGTAGACCGAACCCGCTGAGGCACACGGAGAGGGCCATACGCCGGTGGCCGCTGCCATCGTCAGTAGGGGATCGTCATGCGCAACGCGTATGGCACGGCTAGGATCATCCTGTGATGTTAATATCCGTGCCTGGAAGGTGCCCATGAGGACGACTCTTGCTCTGGATGACGACCTCCTCGCCGAGGCGCAGCGTCTTACCGGGACCGCCGAGAAGAGCGCCCTGGTACGCCAAGCACTGCGAGCGTTGATCGAACTGGAGAGTGCCCGGCGCCTAGCCCGGCTCGGTGGCACAGAGCCTGGGCTGACGGCGCCGCCTCGCCGCCGGCCCGAGCCTCGGTGATCCTGGTCGACACCTCCGTATGGGTGGACCATCTCCGGGCCGGCGAGCCGGCCTTGGTCCACCTACTCGACCATGGCTTGGTGCTCGCTCACCCGTGGGTGACGGGCGAACTGGCCCTCGGCCACCTGTCCCAGCGGCAAGACATCCTGGGTCTGCTGACCGGCCTCCCGTCGGCCGAGATCGCCACCGATGCCGAGGTCCTCGGCTTGATCGAGGCAGAGCAGCTCTACGGGCTGGGCATCGGATACGTCGACGCCCAGCTTCTCGCCGCGACCCGGCTCACTGCGGACGCTCGGCTGTGGACGGCGGACAAACGACTCGCCGTGGTCGCCCGCCGTCTCCGTCTGCTCGCTGACCTTGAGGTCGAGCGATAGCAAACAGCCGAGAGCCTGTCGGTGTCCGTAGCGGGATCCCCAAACGGTGATGCCCGATAGCTGGCCCAAACCGGGCCGGGATGCTCCTCAGGCCCTTCCCTCTACGGCCCGATGTGCGCAGCAGCGCCCGTAACAACCGACCAGTACCCGATCAGGCCCCAGCTCAGCTTGCCCAGACCGGGGGTGAGGTTGGCGGGCACGCGAAAGCGCATCGCGAAGGTGGCCGATCCGCCCGCGGGGATGTGCCCGACCGGCGCGCAGTTCAGTGCGTAGGCGTGCTTGGTTGCCTTCCAGCGCCCCGCGGTCGTCTTGCCGGCCACCCACTCGGTGTAGCCCGGGCAGGGCCGGAGGGTCACGGGGAGCCGGCCGGGATCAGTGAGGGTGACCTCGTAGGACAGGGTCTTGCCCGGGTCCACCCGGGCGGGGATGCGGAGCCGGGCGCGAAGCGAGCCGATCGTCCCCAGAGCAGGTGCCGGCGGGTTCCCCTGTGGCGGCATGCGTGCGCCTAGCTGGCTCTCCCACAGACCACAGACGGTGTCGAGGGGTCCGAGGTTGCTCACGACCGCCGGCGGGCCTGCCCCACCTGGGAGCACCACCTCCAGACTGGCCACGGTGTGGGCGTGAGCGGCAGCCTTCATTCCCTGCCCGTTGAGGGCGGGACACGCGTCGTTGGTGGCAAGCCCAATCGTTGCTGTGGTCCCGTGAGCGAGGTTGGTCGGCACGCGCCCGCCGCCGGGGAAGCTGCCATGGGGTAGCCTGCGGACGGCCAGCGGCCCATGGGTCCCGTCGGCCATCGTGGCGACAAGGCGCGGGTGACCCCCGACACGACAGGTCACAGCGCCAACGTTGGTGACGACAACTTGCTCGAATGCGGTACCGGCAGCGGCCCCCCTCTTCGAAACGCGCACGAAGCGCCGTGGGGCGACACGCCGGGGCGGGGGCGAGCGTCGTCGTGGTCGTGGTGGTCGTCGTGGGCACGGTAGCGGGCGGCGGAGCATCGATCCACGCCACCGGCACTGTGGACTGCGTCGCCCCCACCCGCTTCCCCGCTGTGTGAGCGCAGCCAGCGAGGGTAACCAGAGCCGCGAGCCCGCACACCAGCGCCCCCCGTCGCCATCGACGGGCATGCCGGGCGCTGTCGCTCGGGGTTGGCGCCCTGCGCTGGTTGCATCCGGTCATGGCGGGAAGTCCCCTTCTCACTACCAAGTATGACGCTCCAGGGTGGCGTGTGGTTCCACACCGACAGTGAATCACCCACTCGGCGTCGGCGATGGTGATGTGCGACGCCGCCATGCCGGCGCTCGGTCGTGCCACGGGGTGCGATCGCTCTGCGACGATCAGCTGGCGTGGCGCCGGATGTACTCGTCGAGTGCCTCACGGCTGATGTCGGCAAGCCGGCGGCCCTGTGCTGACGCGATCTCTTCGAGCGCGGCACGGGCAGCGCGAGAGACGCGGACGGTCATGACCGGGGTTCGTTGCCTCTCGCCG
>JAJYGW010000352.1 GCA_021790615.1 Actinomycetes bacterium
CGTCCCGCTGAGCCCTGCGCACGCGGTCCTCGCCGGGGACGGCGAGCCGACGCGCGGGGCACCGGGAGACCTCACCTACGGCCCCGTCATCCCCGTCGACGTCCACTGGCTCTCACAGCTCCGCCCCGGCGACCGCCTCGGCATGCGCGACACCCGGCGCTCCCCCCGGTCGCTCGAGGTCGTCACGGTCGGGACGTCGTCGGCGACCGTGGACGTGTGGGACACCACGTACGTCGAACCCGGCCTCGCGATCTCCGGCCCGCAGGGCACGACGCGGATCGGCGCGCTCCAACCGATCGAGCAGGCGCTCCGGGTACGGCCCGGCGACGTCATCACGCTCACCAGCGACCTGGCTCCGGCCACACCGCTGCCTCGCAGGGGTCCTCATGGCGGCGAGTCATGGTTCCGGATCGGCTGCACCCTCCCGGAGGCATTGCGGGCCGCGCGTCCCGGTCATCAGGTCTGGTTCGACGACGGCAAGATCGGAGGCCGAGTCCGGGCGGTCCGCGACGACGAGATCGACGTGGAAGTGACCGTCGCTCCGGCGAACGGGGTCAACTTGAGAGCCGCACGCGGCATCAACCTCCCCGACGGCGCCCGGGACCTGTCGGCCATCTCGGACGAGGACGAGGCAACGGTGGCGTTCATCGCCGAGCACGCGGACCTCGCAGGGCTCTCCTTCGCGCAGCGGGTGTCCGACATCGAAGGGTTCCAGCGGCGCCTCGAGCGTCTCGGCCACCGAGATCCCGGGGTCGTGCTCAAGATCGAGACCGCGAGCGGTTTCCAGCACCTCCCGGAGCTCTTGCTCGCCGGCATGTCGAACGAGAGGGTCGGCGTCATGGTGGCGAGGGGCGACCTCGCCGTCGAGTGCGGGTTCGAGCGGCTCGCCGAGGTCCAGGACGAGATCCTCTGGCTCTGCGACGCGGCGCACGTCCCGGTGGTCTGGGCGACCCAGGTCCTCGACCAGATGGCCCGCACCGGCCAGCCGTCCAGGCCCGAGGTGTCCGACGCGGTGATGGGCGCCCGGGCCGAGTGCGTCATGCTCAACAAGGGACCGTTCATCGTCGACGCGGTCGTCGCCCTCGACGACATCCTGCGCCGGGCCGAGACCCACCAGCAGAAGAAGGTGCCGCTGCTCCGTCGGCTCAAGAGCTGGTCCCCGGGATGAGGGGGGGACGGCTCCCCTCCACCACCCGGAGGCGCACCGTGGCCCCGAGCGCCTCGAGCCCCTTCACCAAGCCTTCGGGCGGCTCTGCCGAGATGTCGGTGACCACGTAGCCGAGGTCGCCCAGGGTGCCGAGCAGCTCCCCCTCCACGTTGAGCCCGTGGTCGGCGATCAGAGAGTTCACGTCGGCCAGGACGCCGGGCACGTTGCGGTGGACGTAGAGGAGCCGGCACGCGCCGGGCGGCTCGTGCACGTCCACCCGCGGGAGGTTCACGCTGAGCGACGTGGCCCCCTGTCCCACGAAGCGGACGAGCTTGCCGGCGACGAAGTTGCCGATGTCCTGCTGTGCCTCCTCCGTGGACCCGCCCACGTGCGGGGTGAGGATGACGTTGGGCAACCCCTGCAGCTCGGAGACGAACGGCTCCGAGCTGCTGGCCGGCTCGTGCGGGAAGACGTCGATCGCCGCGCCCGCCAGGTGCCCCGAGACGAGATGGGCACGCAACGCCGCGTGGTCCACCACGAACCCCCGGCTCAGGTTGAGGAACAGGCTCCGGGGGCGCATCCGGGACAGCTCGTGCTCGCCGAACAGCTGGCGGTTGGTCGGTCTGCCGTCCACGTGCAGGGTCACGATGTCCACCGACTCGAGCAGCTCCTCGAGGGTCCCGCAGTGCCGGGCGTTGCCGAGGGCGAGCTTGTCCGCCGTGTCGTAGAACCAGACCCCCATCCCGAGGGTCTCCGCCAGCACCGAGAGCTGGCTCCCGATGTTGCCGTAGCCGACGATGCCGAGCCGCCGCCCGCGGATCTCGTGGCTGCCCGCGGCCGACTTGTCCCACACGCCGGCGTGCATGGCGCTGCTCTTGTCGGTGAGGCGCCGGGTGAGGGCGATCATCTCGGCGATGGCCAGCTCCACCACGCTGCGCGTGTTCGAGAAGGGCGCGTTGAAGACCGCGACGCCGCGGCGGGCCGCTGCGACGAGATCGACCTGGTTGGTGCCGATGCAGAACGCGCCGACCGCCAAGAGCCGGGGCGCCGACTCGAGCACGCCCTCGGTCACCTGCGTGCGGGACCTGATGCCGAGCACGTCCACGTCGGCCAGCCGCTCGCACAGCTCGGCCTCCGCGAGCGCCCGCTCGCTCGTCTCCACCTCGAACCCCGCCGACTCGAGCAGACAGACCGCGTCGGGATGGATGTTCTCGAGCAAGAGCGCCCGGCGCGCGTCGCGGGCCGACTCCTCGTGCATCGCCGCCTACCCGTCGATCCGGTCGTCGTCTCCGCGCGCGTTGCGGCGCGCGGGCAAGAGCACCCCGGGGTTCAAGATGCCTGCCGGGTCCAGCGCTTCCTTCATCACCCGCATGGTCGCCAGCTCGGCAGGGGTCCGGGACAGGCCGAGCCATGGGGTCTTGGCCCGCCCGACCCCGTGCTCGGCGCTGATGCTGCCACCGAAGCTCGCCACGAGCTCCAGGACCGCCCCGTCGACCGACACGTCCTCGGGCGGCGGCCCGACGACGTTCACGTGCAGGTTCCCGTCGGCGACATGCCCGAAGAGGACCAGGGTGGACCCGGGCCAACCCTCGGCCACGAGGCCGCGCACCGCACGTTCGAAGTCGGCGAGCGCTGAGACGGGCACCGTCACGTCGAGCTTGTGCGGGACCCCGATCCTCGAGACGGCCTCGGAGTGGCGCTCCCGGTACGCCCACAGCCGGGTGACGCCCGCCTCGTCGCCGGACAACGCCGTCGCCGCGTCGTCCACGTCGGCCTCGGCCAAAGCGGCCGCGAGCTGGTCGACGACGCTCCGGCGCCCGACGGCTTCGAGCAGGAGGTAGACGGGGCGCCTCGTGCGCAGCGGCGGGTCGAACCCGCCGTGACGGCACACCAGGTCGAGGCCGTCGTCGTAGAAGACCTCCGCCGCGCTCAGCCCGTCGCTCAGCCTCCGCATCTCGGCTGCCAGCTCGACCGCGGCCGCGGTGGACTCGACGCCCACCAGGGCCACCGCCCGCTCGGGGTGGCGGGGCACGAGGCGGAGGCGCACGGCGGTGATCACCCCGAGGGTGCCCTCGCTGCCGACCAGCAGCTGAGGCCAGTCGTATCCGGTGTTGTCCTTCAGGAGGCCCGCGAGGTGGGTGAGGACGCTCCCGTCGGCCAGCACCGCTTCCGCACCGAGGACCTGGTTGCGCATCGGCCCGTGACGCAGCACGTGGACACCGCCGGCGTTGGTCGCCGCCATCCCTCCGATCGTGGCGGAGTCCCTCGCAGCGAGGTCCACGGGGAACGTGAGGTCTGCCTCGCGAGCGGCGGCCTGCACCGCGGCGAGGGTGGCCCCCGCGCCGGCCGTGATTTGGCAGCTCGCCTCGTCCACCTGCCCGATCCGGTCGAGCCGGGCGGTGCTCAGCACCGCCGGGGGCGGCGAGGCGCCTGCGGGCGGGGGCACCGATGCCCCGACGAGGCCGGTGTTCCCTCCCTGCACGACCACGGGGACGCGCGCCCCGAGGCAGGCCCGGAGGACGCCGGCCACCTCGCTCGTGGCCCCGGGCCGCACCACCAGCGAGGCGGGGCCGGAGAAGCGCCCCGTCCAGTCCGTCGTGTACCCGGCGACGACGTCGGCGTCGGCGAGCACGTGCGCCGCCCCCACCACCCCCGCCAACAGCTGCGCGATCGAGGACGGCGCGGCCGGGTCGCCGGACGCCGGGGGCCAGGGCGGCGGGACTTGGGAGGAGGAGAGCAGCGGCATGGCCCTTGCACGCTACAAGGAGGAGCGAAACTTGAGGACGCCCCACCGGGCCGTCAGCCGGTGAGGACGCCCGCCGGTGGCGGCCGCGTCGTGTCCTGCTCCACGTCCACCTCCCAGACCCGCACGGCGCCGGGGGCGAAGGCAACCTGGACCGGGGCGCCCACCGCCAGCCCGTCGAGGCCCTCACCGTCCGCCTCGAGCACCAGGCCTGACGTGAGCGCCACCCTCGCCTCGACTCGCCCGCCCAGCCAGGACAGGTCCTCCAGTCGTGCGCGGAGCACCTCGCCATCCTGCTCGGGCTCGTTCCCTGCCGACACCGAGACGTCGGTGGGACGGACCCGCCACAGCACGCGGGTGCCCGGCGCCAAGGAGCCGGTCTCCGCTCGGAGCAGGACTCCCTCGCCGCAGTGCAGCCGGCCGTCGCCGGCGACCGTGGCCGGGGCGACGTTGCGGACGCCGAGGAGCTCGGCTGCACGTGCCGAGCGCGGGCGGTCGTAGACGTCGACGGTCGTCCCTTGCTGCAACACCCGGCCGCCGACCATCACGATTACCTCGTCCGCGAGGAGGGCTGCCTCCTCGGGATCGTGGGTGACGAGCACCGTCGAGATGGCGACCTCACGCTGGAGGCGTCGCAGCTCCCTGCGGAGCTCGAGGCGGACCG
>JAJYGW010000034.1 GCA_021790615.1 Actinomycetes bacterium
GCGCCGTCCACACCGTCGATCCCACGCTCCCCCGTGCAAGCGCAGTCGCGCTCAGAGACGGCCGGATCCTCGCCGTCGGAGACGACGAGACGGTCCGAGAGCATGTCGGCCCGAAAACCGAGTTTGTCGACGTCGCGGGTCGGACGGTGCTGCCGGGGTTCCAAGACGGCCATGTCCACGCGTCCGGTGGCGGCATCGAGCGGAACCGCTGCAACCTCACCGAGGCACACAGCCCTGGGGAGTACCTCGACACGGTCGCCCGGTACGCCAAGGCCCACCCGGACGTCGCGTGGATCACCGGCGGTGGGTGGTCGATGGACGTCTTCCCCGGTGGCGTGCCGTCCAAGGAGGATCTCGACCGCGTCGTCCCCGACCGCCCGGCGCTGCTCTTCAACCGGGATCACCATGGCGCGTGGGTCAACTCGGCAGCGCTCGAGCGCGCCGGGATCGACGCGCGCACCCCCGACCCGGCCGACGGCAGGATCGAGCGCGACGCCAAGGGGGACCCTGTCGGGATGCTCCAGGAGGGGGCGACCGACCTCGTCGGGCGTCATATCCCCGCCCTCACGACCGAAGAGATCGCTGCGGGCATCCTCGAAGGGCAGCGCTACCTCCACAGCCTCGGGATCACTTCGTGGCAGGAGGCGATCGTCGGCGAGTCGCCAGTCGTGGGGGACTGCTTCGAGGCGTTCGTGGCACTCGACCGTGCGGGGTCGCTCACCGCAAAGGTGGTGGGCGCGCAGTGGTGGGCAAGGGGCGCCGGCGAGGAGCTCGTCGAGATCCTGCTCGACCGGCGCGAGCAGGCCGCCAAGGGCACGCATTTCCGTGCGGACTCGGTCAAGTTCATGCAAGACGGCATCTGCGAGAACTTCACCGCTGCGATGCTCACCCCGTACCTCGACCGCGCAGGGCACGAGACGCACAACTGCGGCAAGAGCTTCTTCGAGCCAGAAGAGCTCACGCGCTACGTGACGCTCGTCGACGCGCACGGCTTCCAGGCGCACTTCCACGCCATCGGCGACCGCGCAGTGAGAGAGGTGCTCGACGCGGCTGAGGCGGCAAGGGCGGCCAACGGGACATCCGACCGCCGGCACTGCGCCGCCCACATCCAGGTCGTCCACCCAGACGACATCGGGCGCTTCACGCGCGTCGGCATGATCGCGAACGGCCAGCCGCTGTGGGCGTGCGCCGAGCCCCAGATGGTGGAGCTCACCTTGCCCTTCCTCGGGCCGGAGCGCTCCGGCTGGCAGTACCCCTTCGGCAGCCTGGTGCGGGCGGGCACCCGCCTGTGCTTCGGCAGCGACTGGCCGGTCTCCACGCCCAACGTGCTGGAGGAGGTCCACGTCGCGGTGAACCGGACGGCGCCGCCTGCGCACGCCTACGAAGACACCGGCGCAGACGCCGGCACGGACGGCGCCGATCCGTTCATCCCCGGCGAGCGCGTGGACCTCGAGACCGCCATCGAGGCGTTCACCGCAGGGACTGCGTACCTGAACCACCTCGAGCACGAGACCGGGACGATCACGCCCGGCAAGCGGGCCGACATCGTGGTACTCGACCGTGACCTCTTCTCGGTGCCCAAGCCGGAGATCGCGCTCATCCAAGTGGACCTCACGTTGGCCGACGGAAAGGTCGTGCACGACCGTCGAGCGCTCTGAGAGCTGGCGAGCCGGGGCGAGCGAGCCGACACGCTCGGGGCGACGCACCCCGACCCGGGCCACCCCGCGACACGCCCGTTCGGCCCCCGCTCCCAGCCCCGATCTCGACCGGATCGCCCCCGTCCAAGGTGACGGTCGTCGATCCCGACACGGCGGAGATGACTTCGCCGGTCTCACACCTCCGGCGCCGCGCAGCAGCCTCCGGTCGGCGATCCTGGCGGTCTCGGTCAGTTCTGCTGATCTTTTCCGTCCTCGGCGGCCGGCCTTCCAGGTCGTGCTCTTGGGTCCTTGGGAGCGGGTTCAGCTCCTGGGCGGGGTGTGCACGAGCTTCTTGTTGACGAACTCCTCGATGCCGAGCGGGCCGAGCTCGCGGCCCACGCCGGAGCGCTTCGTCCCGCCGAAGGGCATCTCGGGACCGCCGCCCTCGGCCTCGTTGATCCACACCATGCCGGTGTCCAACCGGTCGGCGACCTCCAGGGCCAGCTGCTCGTCGGTGGTGAAGACCGCCGCGCCCAGCCCGTACCGGGTGTCGTTGCCGAGCTCCACGGCCTCGTCGACGCTGCGCACCTTGTAGATGACGGCAGCCGGGCCAAAGAGCTCTTCTCGGTATGCCCGCATCTCCGGGGTGACGTCGCCCAGGACGGTCGCCTGGACGAAGGCACCCGGGCCCTCGATCCGCTCGCCACCGAGATGCACGGTGGCGCCCTTGTCCACGGCGTCCTCGATCTGGGCCATCAAGTTCTTCGCGGCCTGCTCCGACGACAGGGGCCCGAACGTCGTGTTGGGGTCGGTCGGGTCGCCGGGCACCTGCTCGGCCATCGCCTTGGTGAACTCGGAGACGAACTCGTCGTAGATGTTCTCCATCACGATCATGCGCTTGGCCGCATTGCAAGCCTGACCGCCGTTCTCCATGCGGGCCGAGACGCACTCCCGGGCAACCTGGGCGATGTCGTCGGCGTCCAGGACGATGTAGGGGTCGGAGCCGCCCAGCTCGAGCACCACCTTCTTCAAGTGCTGCCCTGCGACGGCTGCCACCGCGGCGCCGGCCCGCTCACTTCCCGTCACCGACACACCGGCGACCCTCGGGTCGGCGATCATGTCGGCAATCTGCTCGTTGGTCGCGAAGATGTTGATGTAGACGTCCTCGGGAAGCCCGGCGTCCCGGAAGATCTCCTCCATGGCCAACGCCGACTCCGGGCACTGGGGGGCGTGCTTCAAGATGACGGTGTTCCCGATCATCAGGTTCGGCCCCGCAAAGCGGCCCACCTGGTAGTACGGGTAGTTCCACGGCATGATCCCGAGGACCGAGCCGATCGGCGACAGACGCACCCATGCCTTGCCGGGTTGTGTGGAGGCCAGCGGGCGGTCGGCGAGCAGCTTCGGGCCCTCGTTGGCGTAGTACTCGTAGATCGACGCGGTGAACTCGAGCTCGCCGACCGACTCTCGCGTCGGCTTGCCCATCTCCCGGGTGATGATCGAGGCCAAGTGGTCCAAGCGGTCCTTGTAGAGCTGGGAGACGGCCAAAAGGAGCTTGCCCCGCTCCTGTTGGGACGTCCCCCGCCACTTGTCGTAGGCAGCCTGCGATCGCTCCAAGACCGCGGCCAACTCCTCGTCGGTCGCCGTGGGGAACTCCTTCTCGACCTCGCCGGTGGCAGGGTTGGTGACCTTGTACATGCTCAATGTGTTTCCCCCTTGTCTATGCGTCCGAGACGACCACGGAATGGCAGTCGGCCGCGGCCCCATGGGAGGGACGAGGCGCCTGCGCCCGCCGGGAGCACCGGCAGATCTGACGCTACCCGACCCCGCTCGCGGACGCGCGACGCCGAGACCCGGGCACGACGGTGACAACCGTGGCTCCCGTGAAGACGCGGCGTTGCTCGCCGACGAGCGGGCTGGTTCGAGCCATCACGAGGGCGCCGTCCCCACGGTCGCTGCCTCGTCGTCGCCGACGTGCCTGCCAAGTCGCGGGATGGCGGCCAGCAGTGCCTGGGTGTAGGAGCTCTCCGGCCGGGTCAGCACCTCGTCGGTCAGACCCTCTTCGACCACCTTGCCGCGGTAGAGCACGACGACTCGGTTGCACAGGTAGCGGACGACACCCATGTCGTGCGAGATGAGCACCGCCGTGAGCGTGAAGCGATCGATGAGCTCGGCGAGGAGGTTCAAGATCTGCGCGCGCACCGAGACGTCGAGCGCGCTCACGGCCTCGTCCGCGACGAGCACGCTCGGGCGCGGTGCAAGCGCTCGGGCGATCGCGACACGTTGACGCTGGCCGCCCGACAGCTGGTGCGGGTACCGCCGAGCCGCGTCGCGCGGCAGGCGCACGGCCTCGAGCAGCTCGGCCACGCGCAGGCGATGGTCGCCTTCGATGCCCAGGGCATGCAGCGGCTCGGCGACGATGTCGCGTACGCGCATGCGTGGATCGAGGGAGCCCAGCGGGTCCTGGAAGACGACCTGCACCTCTCGTCGTAGAGAACGCAGCTCTCGTTCGGCGCGGCCGTCGATGCGCGCCGCCCTGAAGCGAACTTCCCCGCTCGTCGGACGGTCGAGCGCGAGCAGGATGCGCGCGAGGGTGGACTTCCCGGACCCGGATTCGCCGACGATCCCGAGGACGTCTCCTTCGCGGACGGCGAGATCGATCCCGTCGAGCGCGCGGAGCTGCGCCATGGGCGGCACCGTGCCCTGGCGCCCTGGCGCGGCACGGTACACCTTCACGAGGTTCCGGCACTCGAGGATCGGGGCAGTGCTGTCGCCACCGGGCACGCCGAGCTGGGCAGAGCGGCCACCTGCCATCGACCGGTCCGGGACCGCAGGCTGGTCGGGCCCTGCGTGCTCCACGACACCGAGCTTCGACGCGCCTCTCCGGGCGTCTCCCTGGGCGCCACTGGCCCCGGCCAGC
>JAJYGW010000339.1 GCA_021790615.1 Actinomycetes bacterium
ATGGGTAACGGTGGCTGTCCCGAAGTGTCAGGAACCGAGCTTCGCGATGCGCCGCATCAGCCGGGACTTGCGGTTCGCCGCTTGGTTCTTGTGGATCACTCCCTGCGCGGCAGCCTTGTCGATGCGCTTCACCGCCGACCGGAGCGCCCCGAGCGCGTTGGGGGTGTCGGCTTCCGCCGCAGCGAGAGCCGTCTTGGTCCGGGTGCGCATCTCGGAGCGGACGGACTTGTTGCGCATGCGCCGGCGCTCGTTCTGCCGGTTGCGCTTGATCTGGGACTTGATGTTCGCCACGATGCGGTTCCTCGGATCTTCGTCGGGTGCCGCCGACCCGGCCGGCGGCATGCGGCCCCGGACGGACGTCCCGGACGGTCGTCCCGGAATACGGCGGATCTCGATCCTAGCAGCGCTCGCTCGCCCGGAGCCCTTCGCCGACGAACCTGGCTCCGGGTCGCGAGCTCCATCGTCCGCGGACGTCGCCTGCCCCCAACTACGATCGGTCCAACGTGTCATCGCCCGGCGGGTCGGCACCCGGCGGGGTGCCGATAGAGCGCATCCGCAACTTCTCCATCATCAGCCACGTCGACCACGGCAAGTCGACGCTGTCGGACCGCATCCTCGAGCTGACCGGTGCCGTGGACCCCCGGCTCATGCGTGAGCAGTACTTGGACTCCATGGACATCGAACGTGAGCGGGGAATCACGATCAAGGCGCAGAACGTTCGGGTTGCCTACCGCGACCATGTGCTGCACCTCATCGACACCCCTGGTCATGTGGACTTCGGCTACGAGGTGAGTCGGTCGCTCGCCGCCTGCGAAGGGGCTGTGCTGCTGGTCGACGCGTCGCAGGGCATCCAGGCGCAGACCCTCGCAACGTCCTACCAGGCGATCGAGCACGATCTCGAGATCGTGGCGGTGCTGAACAAGGTCGACCTGCCAGCAGCCGACCCGGACCGGGCGGCGAAGGAGATCGAGCAGGTGCTCGGAATCGACGCGGGGGAGATCCTGAGAATCTCCGCCAAGACGGGCCAGGGCGTTCCCGCCCTGCTCGACGCCATCGTGGAGCGGATCCCGCCGCCCAACGGGAAGCGCAGCGCGCCGCTGCGGGCGCTGATCTTCGACTCCTCCTACGACCAGTACCGGGGCGTCGTGTCGTCGGTGCGCGTGGTCGACGGCGTCCTGTCGACCGGGAGGCGCCTGCGGTTCATGCAGGCAGGCGCCGTGCACGACGTCGAGGAGATCGGCGTGCGCACCCCCGAGCCACGGCGCGCAGAAGAGCTCGGCCCAGGCGAGGTGGGCTACCTGATCGCAGGGATAAAGGACGTCGCGGGGGCTCGGTCCGGCGAGACGGTGACCGACGCGGCATCCCCCGCCGCCGAGCCGCTCGCCGGCTACCGCGACCCGAAGCCGATGGTCTTCTGCGGGCTCTATCCGATCGATGGCGACGAGCTGCCGGAGCTACGCGACGCGCTGGACAAGCTCCAGCTGAACGATGCGAGCTTCACCTTCGAGCCCGAGTCGTCGCACGCGCTCGGGTTCGGCTTCCGCTGCGGGTTCCTCGGCCTGCTGCACATGGAGATCATCCGGGAGCGGCTCGAGCGCGAGTTCGATCTGTCGCTGATCGCGACGGCGCCGTCGGTGGAGTACCGCGCGTACCTGACGGACGGTGCGGTGGTGGTGATCGACAACCCGACCGACCTGCCCGACGCTGCGCGCATCGACCACATCGACGAGCCGATGCTGACGGCGACGGTGCTCACCCCCGCCGAGCACACCGGAGCGGTCATGGACCTTTGCCAGGGTCGCCGGGGCGAGATGCAGCGGATGGAGTACCTCTCTCCCGAGCGAGTGGAGCTCGTCTACGCGATCCCGCTCGCCGAGGTGGTCGTCGACTTCTTCGACCAGCTCAAGAGCCGGACGAAGGGCTACGCCAGCCTCGACTACGAACCTTTGGGATACGCGACCGCCAACCTCGTGCGTGTCGACCTCCTGATCAACCACACCCCGGTCGACGCCTTCTCGACCATCGTGCACCGCTCCCAAGCCGACTCCTACGGGCGACGGATGACCGAGAAGCTGCGCGAGCTGATCCCCCGCCAGCTGTTCGACGTGCCCATCCAGGCGGCGATCGGTGGGCGCGTCGTCGCGCGCGAGACCGTGAAGGCGCGTCGTAAAGACGTGCTCGCCAAGTGCTACGGCGGCGACATCACTCGCAAGCGCAAGCTGCTCGAGCGCCAGAGAGAGGGGAAGAAGCGGATGAAGCGCATCGGTCGGGTGGAAGTGCCCCAGGATGCCTTCATCTCGGCCCTGCGGCTCGACGAGTGAGAGGGCTCGCCCCGGGTGCGCCCTGGCGTAGCGTTCGGGTCGCCCGACCTGCCCGCCGGTGTGAGCAGCGGTCAGGGCGCTCTGGCACTCGGTAGAATCGAGTGCCAGAAACACCGCCGTCAACGGAGAGAGCCATGACCGACACCCAGGACCTCGACCCTCGAAAGGCCGCGATCCTCGAGGCCGTCGTGACCGAATACATCGGGACCGCCCAGCCGGTCGGGTCTCAGCACGTCGCCCGAGCCGCAGGGATGAGCGTCTCGTCTGCGACGATCCGCTCGGAGATGGTGGCCCTCGAACGCGAGGGGTACCTCGTCCAGCCGCACACGAGCGCCGGGCGTGTTCCGACCGACAAGGGCTACCGGTTCTTCGTGGACCAGCTCGCGGAGCCCGGCGTGCTGGGACCCGCGCAGCACCAAAAGGTGAGCCGGTTCTTCGAGCAGGTCCACGGGGAGATGGAGGAGCTGCTCGAGAGGACCTCGGGCCTGCTATCCGAGCTCACGTCCTACGCGTCGGTCGTGGTCCCTCCGAGCCACGAAGCCGCCGCGGTGCGCTCCGTCCAGCTGGTCGGCCTCGGACCGCGTGTCGTGCTGGTGGTGGCCGTGCTGGCGGACGGCGCAGTGGAGAAGCGGGTGATCGAGCTTCCCGAAGAGCTTCCCGACGAGGTGTTGGCCGCCGCGTCGGCCCGGCTCCGGGCTGCAGCCCAGGCGCATCCCCTGGGTGCCGTCCAGGTCGCGGAGCGGAGCGGGGACCCCGCTGTCGACCGCCTGGTGGCTCTCGCGGAGTCGGCGCTCGGTGACCTCGCATCCGAGGCGCACGACCGGATCTTCGTGGGAGGACCCTCCCGCCTCGCCGCCGCCTTCGACGCGGTCGACACGGTGCGCTCGGTGCTCGCGACGTTGGAGCAGCAGCTCGTCGTGGTCTCGCTGCTGCGCGACGTGCTCGAACGCGGCTTGTCCGTCGCGATCGGCACCGAGCACGGCTACGAGCCGCTTTCGGCGTGCGCCGTCGTCGTCGCCCCGGTGTCCGTGGAGGGGCAGGCGGGCGGTGCCGTCGGCCTCCTCGGCCCCACGCGCATGAATTACCCTCAGGCGCTCGCCGCGGCGCGCGAAGTGGGGGAGCAGCTCGGCGACCGGCTCCGGGCGACGTTCGACGCCGGGCAGGCCCCGCGCCCGGCGCGCGAGACTCGTCCGAGGAGGCGTGCACGTGGCAGGCGCTGAGACGATGGGTGACCTCTACGAGCTCCTCGGTGTGCGGCCTGACGCGACCGACGAGGAGATCAAGCGGGCCTACCGCCGGCGCGCGCGGGAATTCCACCCGGACGCCAACGGCGGAGATCCCGAGCTCGAGGCCAAGTTCAAGGAGATCTCGTTCGCCTACGAGGTCCTGCGCGATCCCGAGCGGCGTGCCCGCTACGACCGCTTCGGGGCGGCGAGCTTCCGCGGCGGCCCCACCCCCGGTCCCGGCAGCGCGGGGAGTGGTTTCGGGTTCGACAGTGGCCTGTCGGATCTCTTCGAGATGTTCTTCGGGACGATGGCGGGCGCGCCCCGCAGTGCGAGGCGCCGCGGTCCCCAGCCGGGCAGCGACGCCGAGGTCACCCTGCACCTGGACCTCGTAGAGGCGGTCTTCGGCGCCCAGAAGCAGCTCTCCGTGCGCCTGCCGGTCAGCTGCGACGTGTGCGGGGGCAGCGGGGCGGCGCCCGGCACCCAGCCGATCGTGTGCAGCGACTGCCAGGGAACCGGCGAGATCCGGCGCCTGCGCAATTCGTTGCTGGGCCAGGTCGTGACGATGGTCGGGTGCGCCAAGTGCCAGGGGACCGGCGAGGTGATCGCCGACCCCTGCACGGCGTGCCGGGGCGAGGGTCGGCGAATGGAGGACCGCGAGTTCACGGTCGAGGTTCCCGCCGGCGTGGACGACGGCTCGACGCTGCGCCTCGCCGGACGCGGGCCGGCCGGCCCACGCGGCGGCCCCAACGGCTCGCTGTTCGTGCACCTCGTCGTCGAGCCCGACGAGCGGTTCGAGCGTGCCGGTGACGACCTGCACACGACCCTGCACGTCGGCATGGCCCAGGCCGCGCTCGGCACCTCGCTCGACGTCGAGACGCTCGACGGCCCCCGCCAGGTCGGGGTCGCTGCGGGCACGCAGGCCGGCTCGGTGGTCCGCCTGCGCGGGATCGGCGTCCCGCACCTGCGCGGCCGTGGCAGGGGGGACCTCTA
>JAJYGW010000021.1 GCA_021790615.1 Actinomycetes bacterium
GATGGTGGGCAGCGCCACCCTGCCGGTGCGCTGGAGGTCCACCACCTCGTAGGTCGCGAGCAGCCGCTCGAAGCCGTCGAGCTTGTCAGGGGGCCCCGCCAGCATGACGGTGAGCCGGTCGGCGCCGACGTCGACCACCTCGCCCCCGAAAACGCCGACGAGCTGGATCACCTGCGAGCGCTCCGCTGGCTCGGCGGCCACCGTCGCGAGCAAAAGCTCCCGCTGGACGGCGGAGGCAGGGGCGAGCTCGGAGATCGTCACGACGTTGACCAGCTTGTCGAGCTGGTTCACGACCTGCTCGAGCGGCGCAGACTCCACATCGACCACGATGGTGATGCGGCTGAGGCGGCTGTCGTCGGTCGGCGCCACCGCGAGGGAGAAGATGTTGTAGCCCCGGCGGGAGAAGAGCCCGGCGACGCGAGCGAGCACGCCCGCCTTGTTCTCCACGAGCACCGTCAGGATGTGGTGCCTCTCCACCGGCGCGCCGTCCGCGCTCATTGCCGCTGCTCCGCGGCCAGCCGCTCCCACGCGACCCGCTCGGCGTCCGCCCGATCCGCGTGCTCCGGATGGACGACGATGGCGTCGTTGGACGCCCCCGCAGGGACCATCGGGAACACCTTCTCGAAAGCGTCGGTGCGGAAGTCGACCACGACCGGCCGGTCGTCGACGGCATTCGCCTTCTCGATCGTGGGTGCCACCTCTTCAGGCGTCTCGGCTCGCAAGCCGACGGCTCCCATCGCCTCCGCCCACTTCACGTAGTCGGGAAGATCGGGGGAGAGGTACACCTCGGAGTAGCGCTCGCCGTAGAACATCTCCTGCCACTGGCGGACCATCCCCAGGTATGCGTTGTTCAAGATCGCGACCTTGATCGGGATGCGCTCCGCGGTCGCCGTGACCAGCTCCTGGGCGGTCATCTGGAAGCAGCCGTCGCCGTCGATCGCCCAGACGGTGCGCTCCGGCCGGCCGGCCTTGGCACCGATGGCGGCGGGCACCGCGAAGCCCATGGTCCCTGCACCGCCGGAGTTGACCCAGGTGTAAGGGTGGTCGAACCGCCAGTACTGCGACGCCCACATCTGGTGCTGGCCGACGCCCGACGCGACGATCGTGTCCGGCGGAGAGAGATCACGCAACGTCTCGACCACCATCTGCGGCTTGATCGGCGGGCCGTCGCTCCGCTCGTAGTGGAGCGGGACCTCCCGCTGCCAGCGGCGCAGGGTGTCCCACCAGGGGCCGATGCAGGACGCCGCGTCCCCCTCGGCGAGCACCGGCGCGGCGGCCTCCAGCAGCGCCTCGATCTCGGCCTTGCCGTCGCCGGCGATCGCAACGTCCGCGCGGCGCACCTTGTGCAGCTCCGCCGCGTCGATGTCGACGTGCACCACCTTCGCATCCGGCGCGAAGGCGTCCACGCGCCCGGTCACCCGGTCGTCGAACCTTGCGCCGAGCGCGATGAGCAGGTCGGCACGCTGCATCGCGGTGACTGCCGTGTAATTCCCGTGCATGCCAGGCATGCCCAAGCACTGCGGGTGCGAGTCCGGAAAGGCCCCACGAGCCATGAGCGTGGTGACCACAGGGAAGCCCGTCCTCTCCGCGAGCGCCCGCAAGGCCTCGGCCGCGCGCGCCTTCAGGATCCCGCCCCCCGCGTAGATCACCGGCCGGCGCGCCGCAGCCATGAGCGCGACCGCCGCGTCCACCTCGGCGCGTCGCGGCGGGCCCGGCACCCGGTACCCGGGGAGGTCGAGGTCGTCCGGCCAGTACCACTCCATCTGGGAGAACGAGACGTCCTTCGGCACGTCGACCAGCACCGGCCCGGGGCGGCCCGTCGTGGCGAGATGGAAGGCGGACGCCACGACCTCTGGGATGTCCTGGGCGGACTTCACCAGCCAGTTGTGCTTCGTGATCCCCATGGTGACGCCGGTGATGTCGCACTCCTGGAAGGCGTCGGTCCCGACCGCTGCCGTCGGCACCTGCCCGGAGATCACCACGAGCGGGGTCGAGTCCATGTAGGCGTTCGAAAGGGGGGTCACGATGTTGGTCGCGCCAGGCCCGCTGGTCACCATCGCCACGCCGGGCCTTCCGGTCGCCAGCGCGTAGCCCTCGGCCATGTGACCCGCACCCTGTTCGTGGCGGACCAGCACGTGGCGGATCGAGGAGGAGAGGATCGGGTCGTACACGGGAAGGATCGCCCCGCCCGGCAGGCCGAACATGACCTCCACACCCTCCATCTCGAGGCTCTTGATCAGTGCTTGCGCTCCGGTGAGCTGCATCTCGCCTTCGGATCCCTTCTCGTCGTGTGCTTCGGGTCGTGTGCTTCGGGTCGTGCGCTTCGGGTCGTGCGCTCGGGGTCTAGCTGTGCCGTCGAACCGCTGCCGGAAATTGCAACGACCTCCCCGTGGGGAGGTCGGTCGGCGCGCAGCTGCGGAGAGCCGCGCGCTCAGAGGATCAATACCAGCGTGCCGAGGTCGCTCGAGCGGGGGTAGACGGACATGGCGACGTCATCATGGCACACGCACCCAGGCGCGCGCCAGCGGGCGCGCCAGGGGCTCACGGCTCCGTGACCGCCCCCCGATCGGCCCCCGTCACGAGCCTCGCGTACTTCGCGAGCACACCCGAGGTGTAACGAGGCGGGAAGGGCGTCGATCGGGCGCGCCGGCGCGCCAGCTCGTCGTCGGGCACGACCAGGTCCACGCAGCGCGCGTCGACGTCGATGCGGATCCGGTCACCGTCCTTCACGAGCGCGATCGGGCCGCCGTCCACTGCTTCGGGGGCGACGTGGCCGATGCAGAGGCCGTGCGTACCACCAGAGAACCGGCCGTCGGTCACGAGGGCGCAGTCGCTCCCCCGGCCCGCGCCCTTCATCGCGCCGGTGACCGCGAGCATCTCGCGCATCCCCGGCCCACCCTTGGGCCCCTCGTAGCGGATGACCACGACTGATCCCGGCTCGATCGCGCCGGCGAGGATCGTGTCGAGGGCGGCCTGCTCCCCGTCGAAGACCCGTGCACGGCCCTCGAACGCCGTCTGGTCGATCCCCGCCACCTTCACGACGGCACCCTTGGGGGCGAGCGAGCCTCTCAGGACGGCGATGCCGCCCTGAGCGTGGATCGGGTCCGTCAGCGGGTGCACCACGGTGCCGTCGGGCACCGGCGGGGAGAGCGCTGCGAGGTTCTGAGCGAGGGTCTTCCCGGTCACGGTCAGGCACTCCCCGTGGAGGAGGCCGGCTTCGAGTAGCTCCTGCATCACCGTCGGCACGCCGCCGACACGGTCGACGTCGACCATGTGGAACCTTCCGTGCGGTTTCGTGTCGGCGAGGTGCGGGACCCGTGCCGCGATGCGGTTGAAGTCCTCCAGCGTGAGGTCCACACGCGCCTCGTGGGCGATCGCCATCAGGTGAAGGACCGCGTTGGTGGAGCCGCCGAGCGCCATGACCACCGAGATGGCGTTCTCGAAGGCCTCCTTCGTCATGATCTGGCGCGGGCGGATCCCCGCCTCCAAGAGCGCCACGACCGCGACCCCGGATTCGTACGCGAGCTCGTCGCGCCGAGGGTCGACGGCTGGAGCGGACGCGCTCTGCGGCAGGGACATGCCGATGGCTTCCGCGACCGAGGCCATCGTGTTCGCCGTGAACATGCCTGCGCACGATCCCTCGGTGGGGCAGGCGTGGCGCTCGATCAGCGCGAGCTCCTCGTCGCTCAGCGCGTCCACGGCGTGCGCGCCGACCGCCTCGAAGACGCTCACCACGTCGAGCGTCCGGTCGTCCAGGTGCCCTGGGAGGATGGACCCGCCGTAGAGGAAGACGCTCGGGAGGTTGATCCGAGCGGCCGCCATGAGCATCCCCGGGAGCGACTTGTCACAGCCGGCGAACGTGACCAGCGCGTCGAACCGCTCGGCGTGCATCATCGTCTCGATCGAGTCGCAGATCACCTCCCGGCTCACCAGGGACGCCCTCATCCCCTCGTGGCCCATCGAGATCCCGTCGGAGACCGCGATCGTGACGAATTCGAACGGGAACCCTCCCGCCGCCCGCACCCCGTCCTTCGCCCTCTTCGCGAGGCGGTCGAGCGGCAGGTTGCACGGGGTGACCTCGTTCCAGCTCGACGCCACGCCCACCTGCGGCTTGTCCCAGTCGTCGTCGGTCATGCCGACGGCCCGGAGCATCGCCCGGGCGGGCGCACGCGTGGGTCCCTCGGTGACCTCGTAGCTGCGCGGCTTCATGCCGGGGCGCTCGGCCGCTTCGCTCGGGTTCGTCATGACGCTCGCTCCTTCTGGGACACGAGGCTCATGATGACAGCTGCGCCGCTCATTGGCGAAGCCGCTGGAGCTCCGCCGCGACCGCCTTCCCGTCGGCCTTCCCCCCCGTCGCGCGCATCACCTGGCCGGTGAAGAAGCCGGCGAGCTTCTCCTCTCCTGCCGCATAGCGCGCCCACTCCTCGGGATGCGCCTCGACGACCCCCTGGACGACCGCCGCGAGCGATCCCTCGGAGAGCGCCTCGAACCCTCTCTCTGCGGCGATCGCCGCGGGGTCGCCGCCGCCCGCCGC
>JAJYGW010000006.1 GCA_021790615.1 Actinomycetes bacterium
TCCGTGGTGGACCTCACCGGCGAGGCCCCGAGGCTCCTCCGGGCGGGATCGCTCGCCTGGGAGGAGATCCTCGCAGTGCTGGGCGGGGCCCACCTCCCACCCGCGGCCGGGTGACGGCGGGGGCGTGAGAGCGGGCCCGGAGCCGACCGCTCCGTCGCGTGACGGCGGAGGCTTGACCGAGGGGACCGGGGTCCCTACGATCGACTTGCGGCGCAGGATAGTTGGCTGCAGCGCCGTCGTGGGGCACCCTCAGCACGCCTGAGCTGCTCGTCGTCCCTCGGTGCCCGCCTCGGAAGGAGGCCCCGATGCCAGAGATGCTTCCCGACCGTCCCCCACGCTCTCGGGTCCGGCTCGCGATCGGTGGGCTCGGCCTGCTCGGTCTCACGCTCGGGGGGATGGCGCTGCCCACCGCACTCGTCGCGGACGGCGCGGCCGCTGGTGCGGCCCACGCCGGGGGTCGTCTCGCGGCGACGAGCGTGCCGGCAGCCAGCGTTCCGGCCGGTGCCGTGGTCGTGACGGCCCGGTCGAGCCCCGAGGGGCGGATCCTCGAGACGAGCACCGGCTACACGCTCTACACCTTCAGCGGCGACGCGGCGGGGTTCCACCTCCCGACCGCGTGCACCGCTGCGAACACCACGACCGGCACGGCCGGGAGTGGTCTCGGCTGCTCGACCGTCTGGCCGCCGCTCACCGTCGGGGCGACGACCCCGATCGTGGCGATGGGCGGTGTCCGCCAGGGGCTGCTCGGGAGGGCCGAGCGCCCGAGCGGCTCCTACCAGGTCACCTACGACGGCCACCCGCTCTACGGGTTCGTGAAGGACACGGCGCCGGGTGAGATGAACGGCGAGAACCTGGCCTCCTTCTTCGGCATCTGGCACGTGGTCTCGGTCCACGGCTACCCCGCAGCGGGGCGGCTGGTCCTCGGCACCGAGGTCTCCGCCGCCGGGGTGGTGCTCTCCGCGCCGACGGCGAGCTTCCCGAGCGGCCCGACCCACCGCTCGCTCTACCAGCTCACCCTCGACCCGAACGGCAAGACCACCTGCACCACGGCGAACGGCTGCGCGTCGATCTGGCCGCCGCTGCTCGCCCAGGGGCGCCCGATGGCGGGCCCGGGCGTGAACCCCCGCCTGATCGGCACCCTGCGCCGACCCGACGGAGCCGTGCAGGTGACCTACGCCGGCCGGCCGCTCTACATGTTCGCGTTCGACCTCGGCCCAGGCGGGGCACCCTCGGGGCTCACCAACGGCGAGTACCTGATCGACAACGAGGCCCACGGCGTGTGGTACCTCATGTCCCCGACGGGGCTCCCCGACCCCGGCACGGCGACGCTCCGCGCGATCACCGTCACGATGGGATCGTCGACGGCTCAGGTCGTCGGTCTCGACTCCGGGTTCTCGGGAGCGCCCTTCCCCGCCTACGCCTTCACCCTCGACACCCCCTCGGCGAGCGCCTGCACGGGGACCTGCGCCCGCGACTGGCCACCGGTCCTCACGAGCACCCCGCCGGCGGCGATGGGCCTGAGCGGCCCGGTGGGCGTCGTCGAGCGCCCGGACGGCTCCTACCAGGTCACCTACGACGGCCACCCGCTCTACTTCTTCGCCTTCAACCAGCCCGGGGGGGCGCAGGGCCAGGGCGTGGCCGCATTCGGTGGCAAGTTCTGGCTGGTCGACCCGACCGGGATGCTCGACACGGGGAGCTGATCGAGCTCGGCTGCGGCCGGGTCGGAGGACCCGTCGCGGGGGCTGATCGTCTCGCGATACCGGTCGGCGCGGACGGTGCCCAGCGTGGCGGGGTGATGGCGGCTCTCGGAGCCGCGTGCGACACTGGGAGGGGTGTCGCGCCCCGGCGCGCCCGGAAACGGAGGTATGGTGACCGAGCAACGCTGGCCCGACGGTCCTCTCCGGCGCGAGGACCCCGAGGTGGCCTCGCTGCTGGCCGAGGAGCGTGCTCGTCAACGTCGGACCCTGCAGCTGATCGCCTCGGAGAACTTCGCTTCTCCCGCGGTCCTCGAGGCGACCGGCTCGGTCCTCACCAACAAGTACGCCGAGGGCTACCCGGGACGGCGCTACTACGGCGGGAACGCGGTCGTCGACCGGGTGGAAGAGGTTGCCCGGGCGCGTGCGCGCCGCCTCTTCGGTGCCGACTGGGCGAACGTGCAGCCGCACTCGGGCTCCAACGCGAACGCTGCGGCGCTCCTCGCCCTTGCGAAGCCGGGTGACACGGTCCTCGCCCTTCGCTTGGACCAGGGAGGGCACCTGACGCACGGCTCTCCGGTCAACTTCAGCGGACGGCTCTTCCGCTTCGTCCACTACGGGCTGACCCCGGCCGGGGACGGGGGTGAGCGGATCGACCTCGACGCCGTCGCCGACCTCGCGCGGCGCGAGCGCCCGGCGGTCGTGATCGCGGGCGCCACCGCGTACCCGCGAGTGATCGACCCCGCGCCCTTCGCCGCGATCGCGGAGGAGGTCGGTGCCCGGTTCCTCTTCGACGCCGCGCACGTCGCCGGGCTCGTCGTCGGCGGCATCCATCCCAACCCCGTTCCCTACGCAGACGTGGTCACCTTCACGACGCACAAGACGCTGCGTGGGCCGCGCGGCGGAGGGGTCGTCGGCCGGGCCGGCCTCGGCGAGGCGATCGACCGCGCGGTGTTCCCCGGACTCCAGGGTGGGCCCCTCGAGCACGTCGTGGCCGCCAAGGCGGTCGCCTTCGGCGAGGCACTGCGTCCCGACTTCTCCGGCTATGCCGCACAGGTGGTCGCCAACGCAAGGGCGCTCGCGGGCGCGCTCGCGGAGGAGGGCCTCCGGCTCGTCTCGGGTGGTACCGACACGCACCTGGTGCTCGTGGACCTGCGCTCGTTCGACCCGGACCTCGACGGTCGGGTGGCCCAGACGGCGCTCGAGCGCGCGGGCATCGTGGCGAACCGGAACGCGATCCCCGCCGACCCGCGCCCGCCGTTCGTGACGAGCGGGCTGCGCTTCGGCTCCGCAGCGGAGACCACGGCGGGGATGGGCGAGGAGGAGATGGGCGCGATCGGTGGGCTGATCGCGCGCGCGCTGCGGGCCCGTGAGGACGGCCGTGCGCTCGACGCCTTGGCCGGCGAGGTCGGACAGCTCTGCGAGAAGTTCCCTCCCCCCGGTGCCGGCAGGGGCTGAGTGGAGCGGTACCTCGTCGTCGGCGGCGTTGCCGCGCTCGGGACGTTCCTCCTCACGTTCCCGGTCCGGGCGCTCGCCGGCCGTCTCGGGGTCGTGGTCCAGCCCGACGCCCGCCGCGTCCACACCCGGCCGACGCCGACCGTGGGCGGCACGGCGATGGTGCTCGCGGCGGTCGCGGCGATGGCCGTCGCTTGGCGGTCAGGGCTGTTCGCAGGCGAGTTCCGTGGCTCCTCGGAGCCGCTCGGGGTCGTCCTCGCCGGTGTGGTGATCTACCTCGTCGGGATGATCGACGACCTCCGGGAGGTGTCCGCGCCGGCAAAGGTCGCCGGGATGGTCCTCGCGGCGATGATCCTCTACTACTCGGGCGTCACCATGTACTTCTTCAAGGTGCCGCTCACCCACCAGGTCCTCGTGCTCTCCTCGGCGGTCACCCCGCTCGTGACGGTGCTCTGGGTGGTCGGGATGGCCAATGCGATCAACCTGATCGACGGCCTCGACGGCCTCGCCGCCGGCACCATCGCGATCGCGGCCGGCGCGTTCTGTGTCTACGGCATCGAGCTCGAACATCTCGGGCTGCTCTCGACGGACTCGATCGGTCCCCTCGTCGCGGCGATCGCCTGCGGGGTCTGCGTCGGCTTCCTGCCGCACAACTTCCACCCCGCTCGCATCTTCATGGGCGATGCCGGCGCGCTCCTCCTCGGGCTGCTCATGGCCGCTTCGACCTCCGTCGTGGGTGGGCGCACCGCGGACACCTCCGGCCACACCTACTTCTTCTTCGCGCCGTTGTTGATCCCGCTCGTGATCCTCGGTGTCCCGATCCTCGACATGGCCTTCGCCATCGTGCGCCGGACAGCCCGGCGCACGGGGCTCGCGACGCCGGACAAGGCGCACCTCCACCACCGGCTCCTGCAGATGGGCCACGGGCACCGGCGCTCGGTGCTCCTGCTCTGGGCGTGGACGGCCGTGCTCTCCGGGTTCGTGCTGGAACCGTTGTTCGACCCGCACGCGAACGCGTTCATCCCCTTCGCGGTCGGCGGGCTCGCGATCGTCCTCCTCACCATCTTCCGACCAGGCTGGCGACGCCGCCCCGAGGGGCGCCACTACGCCTCGGCGCCAGGGCAGGCCCCCGGGGGTGCGGGCACGGCATCGGTCGCACGGGTTCCGGCCCCGGTCGGGGCGCAGGCCGTGTCGGACGGCCCAGCGAGCGCCGCCACCAACGGCACGGGGAGTCCCGCGGCCAACGGCTCGGCCAACGGTGCGGCGAGTCCTGCGGCCAACGGTGCGACGAGTCCCGCGGTCGACGGCTCGGCCACCCTGGTCGAGCGGCACTGAACGCCCGCTGAACGGCCAGCCGACGGGTGAGCGGCTGGCCGGTTTGCCGA
>JAJYGW010000195.1 GCA_021790615.1 Actinomycetes bacterium
TTCCGATCTGCTGCTCGAGCTCGGCGCCGTCGCCCTCGGTGCCGGGACGATGTCGGTCGTCTTCGACATCGCCTACCAGGCCTACGTGCCGACCCTCGTGGGAGCTGAGGACCTGCACGAGGCGAACGCCAAGCTCGAGCTCACGTACTCGGGCAGCAGGCTCTTCGGGCCGGGCCTTGCCGGGCTCCTGCTCCAAGTGCTCGCCGCGCCCTTCGCGCTGTTGGTCGAGTCGGTGGGGTACCTGATCTCGGCGCTGTCGCTCCTGGCGGTCCGGGCCCGCGAGCCACGCCCGTCCCCACCCGAGGAGGGGCCACTTGCGAGCATCGCAGCCGGGCTCCGTTACGTGGCGACGCACCGGATGTTGCGTGCCATCGCCATCACGACGGCCTGCGCCAACATGGTCTCCGCCGCGTTGCTCACCGGGCTGGTCCTGTACGAGCTGCGGGTCCTGCACCTGCACGCCGGCCTCATTGGCCTGCTGTTCCTCGTCGGCAACCTCGGCTTCGTGCCGGGCGCCCTCCTCATCCGTCCGCTCGCGGGACGCATCGGCGTGGGCCGGGCGGTGGTCGTCGGCGCGATCGTGATGGGCCTCGCCCCGCTGTTCTTCCCGCTCGCTGCCGGCCCACTGGCGATCCCTGTCCTGACCGCGGCGTGGTTCCTACGGGCCGTCGCCAACCCGGTCTACAACAGCAACCAGGTGAGCCTCCGCCTCGGGATCACCTCCCCGGACCTGGTCGCTCGGATGACCGCCACGATGAAGTTCATCGTGATGGGCGCGATGCCCTTCGGATCGTTCCTCGCCGGTGCCCTGGGGGCGGCCATCGGACTGCGACCCATGCTGTGGGTGGTGGCAGGGCTCGGCCTCGTCGGAGCGGCCGCGGCGCTCAGCTCGCCGCTCCGGCGCTTTCGCGTCGCCCCCGAAGATCTCCGACCGGCACGGGTCGGGGCCTGTCCTACGCCATCCTGACCCAAGACGAGAGCAGCGGCCCCCGAGAGGGCCGCTGAGCTGCTCGTTCCTGGTCGGGCTGCCGGGACTTGAACCCGGGACCTCTTGACCCCCAGTCAAGCGCGCTACCAAGCTGCGCCACAGCCCGTCTTTCGCCACCCTAGCTCCCGGCCTCCCGAGACGCACGCCCGGGGTCGCCTCGAGCCCCGGGGCGGCCCACCGACCCGCCCGCTCCGCGGATGCCGCCGACCCCGCCGATACGGCGCGTCGGTCCTGCCGGCGAAGTGACGGCCGGACTGGCCAAACCGAGGCGGCCCAGCAGGACCGGCGAGACAGCCGCCGCCAGCAGGACCGGTCACCCCGAACCGGCAACCCCCACCGGTAGAGGCGGACGGCCGACACGAACTCGCCGAGCCTCCGCCCTTGTGCGACGATCACACCATGGCCGCAGAGACGAGCTAATGGCGACGCCCGAGAGTCAGCCCGCTCCCGACCTCGAGCCCTGGCAGGAGCCTGTCCGCGGCGGTCCGTCGGACTTCGCCGCGCTCCGTCTGCCCGGGCTCGAGCAGGTTCGCGCCGCAGCCGACGGCCGCTTGCAGAAGTCGTCGATACTCCGGCTGACCGGTGGGCGCCTTGCCTCGGTGGAACGCGGGAGGGTTGGGGCGGTGCTCCCCGCCTCCCCGTGGCTGGCAGGCCCTCGTGGCGCCCTCCACCCCGGAGCGCTCGCCGTTCTCGCCGACCTCGCCCTGACGGGGACGGCGATGACGGCACTCCCGCCGGGGGTGCTGCTCACCACCGCCGAGCTCTCGCTCACCTTCCTCGCGGACATGCCCCCACCCGGTGGGGAGCTCGTCGCGGACGGACGGCTGGTCCACGCCGACAGCCGCCACGCGCTCGCGAGCTGCGAGATCAGGGGACCGGCGGGAGAGCTCCTCGCCCACGCGAGCGCCCGGACCTTCACGCTCTCCCCGGTGGACGTCTCCGGCTTCGGCGAGCTCGGCACCCCCCCGCCTGAACCCGACTGGGGGAGCCCGGACCCCTGGGCACGGCCCCTTGCCACGGTCGACCCGGTCGACCCGCGAACGACCACGGGCGCAGAGGTGCTCGCGGAGACGGCGAGCGGCACTCGACTCCGCCCTCCCGTCGACCGGTTGCTCGGCATCACCGCCCGGCAGATCGCACAGGGAGACGGTCCCGCTCCCGACGTCACCTTCACCATGCGGGCCTCGCCCTGGCTCGGCAACGAGTTCGGAACGGTGAGCGGGGGTGCCCTCGTGCTGCTCGCGAAGTCGGCTACTGCGGCAGCGGGGCAGGCCGCTGCTCGGCCCGGGAGCCCCTACCGCGCCCTCGACGTCAAGGTGAACCTGCTGGAGCCGGTGCCGCTCGACGGGCGCGAGCTCGTCGCCGTCGGACGAACCCGCCACGTCTCGAAGCTCACGGTCGCGACCGGGGAGGTGCGCCACAACGACGCCCTCGTCGCCCTCGCCACCGGGTCCATCGTGCTCGGGAGCTGACCCGGCCCCCCGAGTGCCGACCCCGCTGGTCGCCAGCCCGTCCGTTCACCGCTCGGCGTCGTCGCTCTCTGGCCGGACGAGTGCGCCGAGCGCAGCCTGCGAGACTGGCCGGCCGACCTCGAGCACCGCGACGGGCTCAGCCTCCCAGACCCCGGCGAGCAGGTGGAACCGCCGCAGCTTCCTCGGCGCCCACCAGTTCGCCCGGCCCGCGAGGTGCATCAGGGCCGGGAGCGCGAACGTCCGGATCACGAGCGCGTCGACGACCACCGCCGTGGCGAGCCCGAGGCCGATCGCCTGCACCGCGCTCACGCCGTTGACCACGAACGTGAGGAACGTCAGCGCCATCGTCGCCGCCGCCAGGGTCACGATCCTCCCAGTGCGCTGCAGCCCGACTGCGACCGCCTCGTCGTCGTCCGCACCGAGGTCGTGCTCCTCCTTGATCCGGGCCAGGAGGAAGACCTCGTAGTCCATCGAGAGGCCGAGCGCGATGCCGAACACGAGGGTCGGCACCGTGAGGTCCAGGGTGCCCGGGGTCGTGAAGCCCAGCAGGCCGGCGCCGTGGCCGTCCTGGAAGACCCAGGTCACGACCCCGAGGCTCGTGACCAGGCTGAGCCCGTTCAGCACGACGGCCTTCACGGGGACCAGCACGCTCCCAGCGAGGAGGAACATCACCACGAGACAGGCGAGCGCGCCAAGAGCCCAGCTGAGCGGGAGCCACCGGCGGAGCGAGGCGGACGTGTCCACGGTCTCGCCACCCGGCCCGCCGACGAGCGCGCCGGAGGGTGCGGGTACGGCTCGGACGGCAACGGCCAGGTCCGCAGCGGTCTGCGTGCCCGCAGCGAAGGGCGCCACCACACCGACCCAGCTCCCGTTTGCGTCCCCCATCCCCGGGGGGGCGGGAGCGACCGCCGCACCGCGAGCGAAGACCCCGGCGGCGGAGGTCACCTCCTCGACGCCGCGGAGGCGAGACAGCCTCGCTGCGTAGCCAGCGAGCGAGGTCTCGTCCCGGGAGACGGTCGTCGCATCGGTGTCGGCGGGGCTCGCAGCGGAACCGTCAGCCATCGCATCCAGTGCCACGGGGCCCCGCCCGCCCGGGTTCGAGAGCACGACGGTCACGGGCAGCGCGAGGGCGGGGAAGCTCCGCGCAATGGTCTCGCTCGCCACCCGGGCACTGTCTCCTGGCGAGAGGAGGTCGAGCGACTTGGCTCCGATCCGCACGTGGAGCGCGGGGGCGCCGAGCACGGCGAGGAGCACCGCGACCGCGCCGAGCACTGCCCACGGTCGACGGAACGTCCACCGCGCCCGGCGGTAGAAGGCTCCCTCTGTGGGTGGGAGCGTCGCAGCACGACGGCTCCCGGCGCCGACGCCGGGAACGCGACCCCACTCGAGGCGTGCCCCGAGGACGCTCAGGAGTGCGGGCAGCACCACCAGCGCACCCACCGCCGCGACCACCACGGTGGAGACGCCGGCGTAGGCCGCGGAGCGGAGCCCGGGCATCGGGAGCACCACCAGCGCCGCGGTCGCCGCCGCGACCGTTGCCGCCGAGAGCGCCACGGTGCGGCCCGCCGTCCGCATGGTCCGCGACAGCGCCCGCGACGCCTCTCGACCGGCCGCCAGCTCCTCTCGGTAGCGGGAGACCAGGAGCAGCGCGTAGTCCACGCCGAGGCCGAGCCCGAGGCCGGTCACGATGTTGGCCGAGTACACGGACACCGTCGTGACCGTCGAGAGCCCGTCCAGGACGGCGAGCGAGACGACGACCGAGACGATCGCCACCGCGAGGGGAGTCGCCGCCGCCGCAAGCGTGCCGAACATCACCACCAGCAGCAGGCCGACCACGGGCAGGGCGATCAGCTCGTCGAGGCGCAGCCCGGCTTCGGACCGCTCGGCCGTCGCGAGCAGCGCCGGCCCGACGCCCCCGTAGGCGACCTGGACCCCAGGGGAGCCCGACGGAAGGCTCGACTCCAGCCGTCGTGTTGCGTCCACCACTGCCGATCCGTTGCCGCCGAGCTCGGCGACGACGAGTGCCACGCGGCCGTCGGCCGAGACGAGACGCGGGTCGACGACCGGCCGGG
>JAJYGW010000245.1 GCA_021790615.1 Actinomycetes bacterium
TGGCGCTCCCTCGTCGCCGGCCGGCGGCCCTGAACCGGCGGAGGCCGGGTCCGAGCAGGGCGGGGAGGGAAGCCGTTCCAGCCCGCCGGGGGCGGGTCATGGCGACACACTCCGAAGCGAGATCCCCTCCGGACGGGACAGCGCCGCCGGAGACCTGTAGCCATGATGTGGCGGAGTGCCGCACCTCGTCCCGAGGCGACGGATCTCGCTGCGAGCAGGGCTCGCGCTTCGCCCGGGAATCCCGGCGGCCAGGAGGGGACGATGGACATGAAGAAGTCACTGGCAGTGATCGCGGCCGTGGCCGCGGGTGGCCTGGCCGCCTGCGGCGGGTCGAGCAGCTCGTCGGGCGGCTCGTCGGGCGGGTCCGGCGCCCCTTACATCGGCGCGCTCGCCCTCGTGGTCCCGGCGGGCACCAGCATTTCCCCGGTGCAGGTCCAGGTCTGCACCGACTCGACCTGCGCCACGCCCATCTCCACCGCGACCGTCACGGTGAACGGGGCGAGCGTCCCCTGGAACGCGAGCAAACAGGACTACGAGGGCGCCACCGCGGTCGCCCTGGGCCAGCCGGCGTCGCTGAGCGTGACCTACGGCGGGAAGACCTACACCGCGAGCGGGACGCAGTTCACCGCGCCGCCGACCATCACCTCGCCGCTCAACCCGGCCGGCCCGGCGTCCTGGAACGGCGCGCAGGCCAACGACGTCGCCTGGACCGGCGGCGCGCCGACCGGCTCGGGGGCCGACTACATCTTCGGGATCATGGACGGGAGCGGCAAGGTCGTCTACCCGGCGCCGAGCGGCACCTCGCACCACGGGCCCATGGAGATGGCGATGGGGACGATGAGCATGAGCGTCCCGGCCAACGCGCTGCCGAACGGCACCTACTCGCTCCTCGTCGGCATCGCCACCGTCGGCGCGGTGTCCGAGAACGGCGGCGGCGTCGCCATCCCCGGCGCGGCGTCGGGCTCTGGCCTCTGGCTCGGCGCCATCGCCAGCCCGGTCAACGTCACCATCTCCGGCTCGAGCACGGGGACCGGCCCGGTCATCCTGGCCACCGCCCTCTACCGCCCGTCCAGCCGCGGGGGAGGGGTCGGCGACGTGCAGGTCTGCACCGACATGACCTGCGCCACCCCGGTCACCACCGCGGCCGTGACCATGAACGGCGTGACCCTCCCGTGGGACGCGGGCGCCCAGCTATACCAGGCCAACCTGTCGCTCCCCCTCGGCGGCGCGGTCGACGTCTCGGTCACGCTGAGCGGCACCACCTACTCCGCGACCGGGACGATGTTCACGGCGCCGCCGACCGTCTCCGCGCCGGCGAGCGGGGCGACCTGGATCGCCTCGGCGAGCAACCCCGTCATCCTGACGGGCGGCGCGCCGCTCGGGGGCGCCGACTACACCGTCCGCATCCTCAGCGGGGCGACCGGGGCCCCGGTCTATTTCCCCGGGCCCAGCGGCGTCCTCGAGGTCCCCACCACGGCCAGCCCGACGGCGACGGTGGCGGCAGGCGGCCTCGCGAGCGGCAGTTACAACGCCCTCGGCGCGATCGTCACCCCCGGCTTCTCGAACCACTCGAGCCCCGGCTACTCGTTCGGCACCGCGGCCGGCACCGGCTCCGGGCTCTGGCTCGGCGCGGCGAGCGACCTGACGCCGTTCACCGTCTCCGGGGCGACCTCGGGCGCGCCCTACATCACGGCGCTCGTCATCGCCCAGCCGACCGGCTCGCCCCTCCCCGTCGACGGTGTCCAGGTCTGCACCGACTCCACCTGCACGACCTCGCTCTCGACCGCGACCGTCGCGGTGAACGGGAGCGCACTCTCCTGGAACGCGAGCCGCAACCAGTACGAGGGCTCCGTCGCCGTCGCGAGCGGCGGCACGGTGACGGTGACCGTGGCCTACGGCGGCACGACCTACACCGCGAGCGGGACGCAGTTCACCTCGGCGCCGACGATCACCGCGCCGGCGAGCGGCGCGAGCTGGTCGGCCTCGGCCGCCCATACCATCAGCTGGACCGGCGGCGGCCCCACGTCCGGCGCGGTGTACGTCGTCGGGGTCATGGGCTCGACGGGCGGGATGGTCTTCCCGACCGGGAGCAACGGCCCCGAGGAGGTCAGCACCTCCACCTTCTCGGCGACCGTGCCCGCCGGCACCCTCGTCTCGGGGAACCAGTACCTGACCCTCGTCGGCATCGGCACGCCCGGCATCTCGACGGAGCAGACGGGTGGCATCGCCTTCTCGCCGACCGCCGCCGCCGGCTCCGGCCTCTGGCTCGGCAGCCTGAACCTCGCGTCGGTGACGGCGACGCCGTAGCGCCGTGCCCGGATCCGGGGCGAGGGCTCGCCGCCTCGCCCCGGCCCCGGGATCCGTACTCGCCCTTGATGACGAGGAAGGAGCCGCGGAGGGTCCCCGCCCGCTTCGACCGCTGCCTCGCGAACCTGAAGCGCGGCGCGAGCTCGGCCGGGACCTCCATCCCGTCGGAGAGCTTGAACCCGACGGCGCGCTTCTTCCCGTCGCCGATGGTGCAGAGCACGTTGATCGACAGGCCGCTGCTGCTCGACCTCCTCGGCACCGCCGGGCTGGTCGAGCTGCGCCACGCCGAGGAGCCGTTCGACCTCGACTTCGACGAGTGGTTCGACCGCGGCCTCACCGCCGAGCCGCTCGCCGGCGGCCGGATCGCCGTCCACTCGTGGCGCTCGCTCGTCGCCGGCCGGCGGCCCTGAACCGGCGGAGAGGGGCGGGGGTGGCCGGGGTCGGCTGGCGCTGGTCGCCCAGCGCGGGCTCCGCGGGGGCGGGTCAGCGGCGCCAGCCGGGTCGGAGGCACGGGTCGCCTCGGGCTCACGGGGACGCGGGACAGCGGCTGCGTGAGACGCCCGGTACACTTGGCCGGATCGCCGCGCTCCTCTCGGCGAGCGGTGATCGCGCCGCCCGCCAGCCCGGCGACCGAGCCACCGATCCCCCGTCCTACCGGGGATCGCCGGAAAGGGACCAGGCGATGACCATGAACTGGAGGGCGGTGGTGCTGGGGGCGGTCGCCGCGGGCGCGGTCGCGTGCGGCAAGTCTTCGAGCGGAGGTGGCGCCGGGCCGTACATCAACGCCCAGGTGATCGCCGTACCGGCGGCGCTCGCGAGCGTGGTGAACTCGGTGAGCGTCACGATCTGCCCCGACGCGTCGTGCGGGAGCGTCATCTCCACCGCCACCGTCACGGTGAACGGGACGCCCGTGGCCTGGAACCCATCGGGCAACCAGTACCTCGGCTCGCAGACGATCGCGCCGGGGCAGCCGGTCACCTTCTCGGTGAGCTACGGCGGCAAGAACTACGGGGCGACCGCGACGCAGTTCGTGGCGCCGACCCTCACCGCGCCGTCGAGCCCGGCCACCTGGGTGGACACCGTCGCCAACACCTTCTCCTGGTCCGGAGGCTCGCCGACCACGGGGGCCGAGTACGTCGCCGGGGTCTTCGATTCGACCGGCACCCTCGCCTACCCGGCGTCGTCCAGCGGGGCGCCGATGGAGCTCCCCGTCTCCACGACGTCGCTCACCGTCCCCGTCGGCGCGCTCTCCCCCGGCACCTACCAGCTCCTGGCGGGCGTCGGCACCGCGGGGCTCGTGTCGGGCACCGGCACCGGCGTGGCCCTCCCCGGCGCGGCCGCCGGCTCCGGCCTCTGGCTCGGCGCCGCCGCGACGCCGGTGAGCGTCACCGTGTGCGGGGGCCCTCCGCCGAGCGGCGCGCCCTACGTCCACGCGCTCCTCGTCGACGTCCCCGGCTCCACCGCCGCCGCCCCGCTCGACGAGGTCACCGTCTGCGCCGACACCTGCTGCAGCCAGCCGATCGGCGGCGCCACGGTGACGGTGAACGGCCAGCCGCTCGCCTACTCGGCGGCGACGGGCGCCTACACCTCGAACGTGGAGTTCACTGCGGGCACGTCGATCTTCCTGTCCGCCAGCGTCGCCGGGACGGCGTACACGGCGGAGGGGACGATGGTCGGCCCGCCGCCGACCGTCACCGCGCCGGCGCCGGGCGCCACCTGGAGCGCGGGATCGCCGAACGACGTCACCTGGAGCGGCGCCTCGCCGGGTCCGCTCGAGAGCGTCTTCGCGCTGGTCACCGATCCGACGGCCGCGGGCGTCGACCCCGGGGTCACCGCCGTCCTCTGGCCCGTGAGCGGCGCCCCGATGGAGGTGACCTCGGCGTCGACCACCACCGTCACCGTGCCGGCGGGGACTCTCGCGCCCTCGGCGAGCGCCCTGGTCCTCGTCGGGGTGGGCACTCCCACCGCCTCTCCGGTCCCGTTTTTCGGCAACCCGCCGGCGCCCGGATCGGGGCTCTCGATGATGTCCTTCGCCGCGGTCCCCATTACTGTTCACTGACGGCGGTCGTAGGCCCTCGGGAGGGAGTGGACCATGGCATCGATGAGGTCTCTGGCAGTGGTTGCGGCGATCGCCGCCGGCGCGGTCGCCTGCGGCGGGTCCTCGAGCGGAGGGTCGAGCTCGACCGGTGGCGGTGGCGGTGGCGGTGGCGGAGAGATC
>JAJYGW010000066.1 GCA_021790615.1 Actinomycetes bacterium
GCTTTCGGAGCATCGCCGTCACGAGCATGACGACCGACAGCACCACGAGCGCTGCGAGGACCTCGTGGTAGAGCCCCACGTTGACGTGTAGCGGGTTGACCAGTCCGTCGCCGAGCCGGGCTGGAGGGTCGTGGGCGATGAGCTCGCTGCCCACGAGGATGCCGATGCCGGCAGCCCACGGCGCTGCGATCAGCCCGATGAGTCGTTCCTTGTCGTCGGCCGACCTGACTGCAGCCTGGAGCTGCTCGACCGACTGCGGCTCCCCCGGGTCTCCACGGGTCTCGCCGTCTGCCGGTTTGAGGAACGCGCCGCGCATGCGCTCGCCGAGCGGCTCCCTACTGCTGCCGCGAAGACTACGCACTCGTCGAGCCTAACATCTGGTGCCCCAGCAAGCCGTGGGAGCAACGTCGGTCATGGATGCCCTCCGAATCCGGAAGCTAAGCGCAGATAGGCAGACAGAGAAGATAGAGGGAGGTGCGGAACGACGGGCGGGTGCCGGAGCGCCGGCCCGTCCCTGCCGGACGTCGCCGGACCGCGCGCCGCCGGCCTCCGGTGCTGCCGGGAGCTTCGGACCGGCACCACCTAGAGGTCGGCCACGTGCGGGCGAGCCTTATACGGCGTCGGCGCCGCGCTCTCCGGTCCGGATGCGGACGACGTCCTCGACCGGGACGATCCAGACCTTCCCGTCGCCGATCTTGCCGGTGCGACCCGTCGAGACGATGGATTCGACGACCTCGGCCGCTTGGGCGTCGTCCACGAGGATCTCGAGCCGGACCTTGGGCACGAGGTCGATCGTGTACTCCGCCCCCCGGTAGGTCTCCGTGTGGCCACCCTGACGTCCGAAGCCCTGGACCTCGGTGAGGGTGAGCCCTTGGACCCCGATGGCCTTCAAGGCGTCCTTCACCTCGTCGAGCTTGAAGGGCTTGATGACTGCGACGACGACCTTCACCTATATGCCTCCCTCGCGTGCGAGCGTCTCCATGATCCCCGATGTCCGGACGAGCTCTGACGGCTCGACCTCTTCCTCGCGGATCGCCCGGGCCTCGAGCCGGCTCGGATAGGGGCAGAACATCCATTCTCCTTCTCTCGGGCCACACGAGGCGGCATCGGTCGACAGAGGGAGGGTAGGCAGGCCGCGTTTCCAGGCTGTGGCGCCGACGAGAATGGCGTGTTACACGCGTGTGAATGCCATGTAAAGGCCCAGTTGGCAGCCGTAGGTGGAGGGACGGAGCAGCCCCGCAGGCCGACGCATCGGAGCTCGTCCTTGGTGCCGGGAGGTTCAGCCGGCCTGGCGGGCGACCGCCTCTGCGGCGGCCCGCACCGCGTCGGTGTCGCCGAGGTAGTACGCCTCGCGCACGGCGAGAGCGTCGTCGAGCTCGTAGACACGCGGCATCCCCGTCGGGATGTCGAGGTCGACGATCGCCTGGTCGGAGATCTGCTCGAGGTGCTTCTCGAGCGCGCGCAGGCTGTTGCCGTGCGCGACGACGAGCACGGTGAGACCCGAGAGGAGCTCAGGGGCTATCGCGTCCTCGTAGTACGGGAGCAGGCGCTTGACGACGTCCTCGAGGCACTCCGCCGCAGGGAGGGCGCTGGGCGGCACGAGACGGTAGCGGGAGTCGTTCGCCGGGTGGTGCGGGCTGTCGACCGTGACCTCGGGCGGGCGTGTCGAGTAGCTCCTGCGCCACGCGAGGACCTGCTCCGCTCCGTGGCGCGCGGCGGTCTCCTTCTTGTCAAGACCCTGGAGGGCGCCGTAGTGCCGCTCGTTCAGCCGCCAGTGCCGGCGTACGGGCACGAAGCTCCGGCCCGCTGCCGTGAGAGCGAGGTCCGCGCTGACCACTGCGCGGGTGAGCACCGAGGTGTGGACGACGTCGACGACGAGCCCGTCGGTGCTGGCGAGCAGCTCGCCGGCCGAGCGCGCCTCGTCCTCGCCGGACGAGGTGAGGTCGACGTCGACCCATCCGGTGAAGCGGTTCTCCGCGTTCCAGGTGCTCTGGCCGTGTCGGAGGAGGACGAGCTTGGGCATGCCCCGAGGCTATCTCGCCGCTCGCCTAGGTCAGCCCGCGCCCGCGCCCGGGGCCGCGCCCGCGCCCGCGCCCGCGGTCCGGGGCCGGCGATCGTGCGTCCAGGACACGCGCCCGTCGCAGGGAGGCAACCTGGCGTTCACACGTGGTGCCTAGGCTGTCTGCATGTCCAGCTTCGTCCTGCGCGTGTGGCTAGCCGACCGGCCGGGCGCGCTCGGCGCAGTCGCGAGCCGTATCGGCGCGGTGGGCGGCGACCTCGTCGGCATCGACATCCTCGAGCGCGGGGAGGGGCGTGTGATCGACGAGCTCACGGTCGACCTGCCGAGCGAGGACCTCATACCCCTCATGCTCGCGAAGGTCGGCGAGCTCGACGCCGTCGACGTGGAGGACGTCCGCAGCGTCGCGCCGGCACTCTCCCACCCGCTCGTCGAGGCGCTCGAGGTCGGAGCGGACCTGCTCGGGGAGCAGACGGTCGGGAGCCTGTTCGACGCGCTCGTCGCCGGTGTCGGGATCGCGTACTCCGCAGAGTGGTCCGCGGTCGTCGACCCCGACGGCCCGCTCGTGCTCAGCGCGTCGGCCGGGGCGCCGCCTGCACCGTGGCTGGAGGCGTTCGTGACCGGCACTCGCTCCGCCGCCAAGGACACGGGTGCGGCGGCCTCCGCGAGCGACGTCGCGTGGGCCGGCCTCGAGGTGTCCGGCCTCGCTCTCCTCGTCGGGCGGTCCGGAAGGCCGTTCCGCGCTCGCGAGCGCCGGCAGCTCGCGACGCTCGCACGCATAGCGGACCACCGCTGGCGCGAGCTCGTCACCCGGGACGGCATGCGGGCGCACCCGGCGCGCTCGACCTGATCGCGCCGGCTCCGCCGGCTCGGGAACGCCCCGTCCGCTCTGACGAATCCCTGGTGGAAGTCGTATGCCCACCTACTTGACAACCTACGGCTCAACTTCGTTATACTTTCCGTTGACAGAGATCAGGCGGCGGGTCGGGCGGCGGGTCGGGCGATAGCGCCCAGGTGGCTCAGGTGCCAGGCGCGAGCAGCGAGCACGAAGGAATCGGAGGCACCACCAATGCCAAAGGCGGTCGGCATCGACCTCGGTACGACCAACTCGGTCGTCAGCGTCCTCGAGGGAGGCGAGCCCACGGTCATCCCAAATGCCGAGGGTGGCAGGACGACCCCGTCGGTCGTCGGCTTCTCGAAGACCGGCGAGGTCCTCGTCGGCGAGGTAGCGAAGCGGCAGGCGATCACGAACCCCGAGCGGACGATCCGCTCGGTCAAGAGGCATGTCGGCACGAGCTGGACCGTCGACATCGACGGAAAGGCCTACACGCCGCAGGAGATCTCGGCCCGGATCCTGCAGAAGCTGAAGAGGGACGCCGAGGCGTTCCTCGGTGACACGGTCTCCCAGGCGGTCATCACGGTCCCCGCGTACTTCGACGACAGCCAGCGGACGGCGACGAAGGAAGCCGGGCAGATCGCGGGGCTCGAGGTGCTCCGGATCATCAACGAGCCCACTGCGGCAGCTCTGGCCTACGGGCTCGACAGGGAGGGCGCAGACGAGACGGTGCTCGTCTTCGACCTCGGTGGTGGCACTTTCGACGTCTCCATCCTCGACATCGGCGACGGTGTGTTCGAGGTGAAGTCGACGTCGGGCAACGCCCATCTCGGCGGTGACGACTGGGACCAGCGGGTCATGGACTGGCTCGTCAAGACGTTCAAGGACACCGAGGGCGTGGACCTGTCCGGTGACAAGATGGCGATACAGCGCCTCAAGGAGGCGTCGGAGAAGGCGAAGATCGAGCTCTCGGCCGTCCAGGAGACGACGGTCAACCTCCCCTTCATCACTGCCACCTCCGAGGGACCGAAGCACCTCGACGTCAAGCTCACCCGCGCGAAGTTCCAGGAGCTCACGGAGGACCTCACCGAGGCGTGCCGCGGGCCGTTCGAGCAGGCGATCACCGATGCCGGGCTCGCGAAGTCCGATATCGACCACGTCGTCCTCGTGGGCGGCTCGACCCGTATGCCCGCGATCCAGGACCTCGTGCAGAGCCTGGCCGGCAAGGAGCCCCACAAGGGCGTCAACCCGGACGAGGTCGTCGCGGTCGGCGCGGCGATCCAGGCTGGCGTGTTGAAGGGCGACGTGAAGGACGTCCTGTTGCTCGACGTCACGCCGCTCAGCCTCGGCATCGAGACCAAGGGCGGCATCATGCACCGCCTCATCGAGAGGAACACGACGATCCCGACCAAGCGCTCCGAGGTGTTCACGACCGCGGAGGACAACCAGCCGTCGGTGGAGATCCACGTGCTCCAGGGCGAGCGTGAGATGGCGATGTACAACAAGACGCTCGGTAAGTTCCAGCTCGTCGACCTGCCTCCTGCGGCGCAGGGCACCCCGCAGATCGAGGTCACGTTCGACATCGACGCGAACGGCATCGTGCACGTCTCCGCGAAGGACCGGGCCACGGGCAAGGAGCAGTCGATGACGATCACCGGCCAGTCGTC
>JAJYGW010000340.1 GCA_021790615.1 Actinomycetes bacterium
GTGGTGACCAAGGTGGTCGCGAGCATGCTCGTCATGCTCCCGGTCATCGGGCTCGTCGAGATCGTCGGTGTCGGCTTCGGAGGGGTCCACCTCGGCCTGCAGACCTGGCTCGAGCTCACAGGCCTGCTGTGGGTGACAGCCCTGCCCTTCGCCATGCTCGGGGTCTTCATCGGCTTCATGGTTCACGCCGAGACGGCATTCCCCGTCGTCACCGGACTCATGTTCGTCCTCGGCTACTTCGGCGGGCTCTTCAACCCCGTCTCCAGCATGCCGCGCGCCCTCCAGGTGGCAGCCCACTCGCTGCCGAGCTTCCACCATGCCTCGCTCGGCCTCGGACTGCTCGACCGCCAGGGCTTCGCGATCGAGGACTGGCTCGTCCTCGCCGGCTACACCCTGGCGCTCGGCCTCGCCATCGTGCTCCGCCACCGCAGCGAGGAGACCAGGGGCATCGCCTAGCCCGGGTTGGGGACGGGACGTGAAGCCGATCAGCTCAGCTGCTCGGTCAGTAGCTCGAGGGTGCTGTGCAGCTGGGCGAAACGCCGCGGCCCCACGATCTCTGCAATCTGCAGCTGAGCCGCCCCCGCCTCGGCATAGATCGTCTCCTCGAGCCGCCGTCCCTTGGAAGTGAGTCGGATCACGCGAGCTCTTCCGTCGGCCGGATCGGTCACGCGCTCTAGGTACCCGCGTCGTTCCAGGTGCCCGAGGAGGTCGTTGACCGACTGTTTCGTGATCCCGACGTGGTCCGCAAGCTGGCTCGGACGTAGTCCGTCGATGCCTGGATGGCGCCAGAGCGCAACGTGGGCGGCATTCAGGTCGTCGTATCCAGCCGCAACGACGCCCGCGTACAGCTGGTCACGTACCCACTGCCATACGACGCGCATCATCGCGCCGACGTACGGGCTGCGCTCGCGGTCCGGGTGGTTCACAGCAAAGAGATCGCTTGACACGAGATCATGTACCCACCCTCATACAACGCGCATCATCGCGCCAACGTACCGGGCTCCGTTCCACCCCCGGGTGGTCCCCAGCAGAGAGATCGCTTGCCATTGTCGTCAGGTGACCGTACTGTATATGGTACGGAAGCCTGACCACCTGGTCCGGCCTCGCAACCCAAGGGGAGGCAGTTGATGAAGCGACATGGCATCACGAGGGCGCTCGCTGCGCTCGCGGTGACTGGAACCACGGCACTCGGCGCCATCGTCATCGGTGCGGGTAGCGCCAGCGCCTCACCGACGGGGTACGGACAGGGCACGCTCTACCAAGTCGACAGTTCGGCGAACGCAACCATGGGTTCGTTCTGGTTCTGGGGAGCGCTCGACGGGTCTCCCGGCGACACGAGCGGCACGCTCACCTACCAGGAGACGGACTGCATCCACCTCGGTGGTGGCCATGCGACCGACGCGGCCGCACACGACGCGGGCAGCGCGGGCTGGTCGACTGTGATCAACCCGGGATACCTGACCATTACCGGTGTCAACATCATCGCCAACGCGCTGACCACGACGATCGAGGTCCCGCTCCCGTCAGGTAGCACCGCGGCCAGTGCCCTCGGGCACTCCTCGGGGCTGATCGTCACCGTGACCGCGGTGAACATCCCGATTCCGCACCTTCCGCCCGTGGGGGCTTCGTTCACATTCCCTGCGGGACCCTCGTCCGAGAACCAGATCGCGCCATAGCCAGGCAAGAGCCTGGGCGCTGTGTGAACAACCCCCTTTCCTCTGAGGGCAGCAACGCATAGCGTTTCGGTCGGGTCCTCGGGGGTGAGCCTGCACCGAAGAGCCGGAGTTGAGGGGGAAGATCCGGTCGCGCTGGATTTGGCCTCGGGCCAACAGGTGTCGTGCCCTCCTTAGGACGCTCCCGAGGGCCCACTGCGTCGGGGCGAGCACCCAGTTCCCGTCGTGCCTCGCAAGCCCGAGCACGACGAGCTTGCGGAGGTTCGAGGCCGCCGCCCGGCGTGCTGCTCGCCGCCGGCCAGTGGCCCCGCCGACAAGTACACCGGTGCTGCTGGTGCCTCGTCCCTCACCGTTCACGGTGGTGCTCTCTGGCGGTGATCGAGAGCCCCCGAGCGGCGCGCCTCCTCGACGGCCAGCGCCCCCGTGAGGTCCTCCGGGCGCGCATCGCGCCTCCTTGGCGCAGATGGCGTCGCCGACGTCGAGATCGCACGACGCGTGGGCGTCTGGTTGACGTCGCCTCGAAGTGGCGCAAGCGCCTGTGCGAAGAAGGGCGCGCGGTCTGTCGGATCGCAAGCGCTCGGGCCGCCCACGGCGCTTCTCCGGCGAGGTCGTCGCCAGCATCGGGGCTGGCCTGCGAGCCGCCCGATTGCCGCCAGCTGCCCCTCACGCGCAGGAGCTCACACGAGCTCGCCGCCCGGGCGATCACCGAGGGCCTCGTCGAGGCGATCCGTCCTCGGCGATTGGGCGCTGGCTGCATGCAGCGGCGATCAAGCCCTGGCGCTGCCGAGCCTGGATCTTGGCTCGCGACCCGCACTCCGCCGAGAAGGCCGCCCATGTCCTCGACCCCTGCGAGCGCCTGTCGAGGGCCACCCAGTCGAGGAGGACGAGTTCGTCATCTCGGCCGATGAGAAGTCCCGGCTGCAGGCGCTGTCACGGCGTCACCGTGATTCGAGGCCGCACCCGGACGCCTGCGGCGCGTCGAGTTCGAGCATCGCCCGGGCGGCACGCTGCCCACCTCGGCGCCCAGGTAGGCGTGCATCGGCCGTGCTCTTCGGCGAGGGGCCGAGCAGACCGGCATCGAGCCATTCATGGGCCTTGTCGACAAGGTGATGTCGACCGAGCCCTGCAAGAGCGCCCGGCGCGTCCACTTCGTCGTCGACAACGGCTCCTCGCACAACGGCAAGCGCTCGATCGAGCGGTGGAGCAAGCCTTTCCGAACGTCTCGTCGATCCACCTGCCGGTCCATGCCTCCTGGCCGAACCAGATCGTGGTCGTCTTCTCGATCGCCCAGCGCAAGGTCGCTCCGCTCGGGTGACTTCGCCGACCGCGGGGTGCTCGCCCGCCGCCCCGCGGCCCCCGAGGACCGCTGCAACGCGACCACGTCGCCCTTGGACTGGCGGTGCACCACGAAGGACCCCGCCCCCCTCTCGAGCGCACCGAGGCCCACGCCCCGCCCGCCGCCTGAGACGAGCGGCCCGCCACAATGGGGGCGTGAAGGCGCCCCCGGAGTCGACCAAGGCCAGCATCAGCTCCCGGCTCGCGAGACACGCCCGACAGCACTGGCCGGGCCTCGCCGGCGTGGAGGTGCGCTTCCGCTCGAACTTCGCCTACGTCGATGGCCACCTTGCCGACGGCACCGTCCAGAGGCTCTGCCGTCTCCGCTACGGCGGCATGGCACACACCTGGGGCTTTGCGATCTACCGGGCGAGCCATGACGACTACGAGGACTCGCTTCTCCCGAGCGGCCTGACGGCGGGGAGCCCGAGGAGGCGCTCGACTGCGCGTGCGGGCTCTACCCGGACGACCCGACTACCTGGTTCGATCCACCGACGGGCTCACGCGCGTGACCGCCAGCGGTGGCCGTTCAGAGTCGGGCGTACTGCTCGATGTCGGCCTCGAACTCCTCGATCAAGATCGAGGTGAGTGTCGGACGCGTCGCCCGGATCGACTCGAGCACCTCCTCGGTCGTGGCGGAGGCACCGACCTCGCCGGCGACCGAGCGCTCGAAGACGATCTGGGCGGCCCGGCGAGCGGCGAACTCGATGTCGGCAGGCGTCAGCATCTCCGAGCGCCCCACGATCTCGTCGAAGTCGAGTGACCCGTGCGGCACCTCGCTCAGGTACCGGTCCCAGATGGCCCGCCGCGCCTCGGCGTCGGGCGGACCGACCGGGATGACGTAGTCGAAGCGGCCGTGCCGCAGGAAGGCTGCGTCGAGCGCCCGGACGGAGTTCGTCGCGCAGACGAGCAGGCGGCCCTCCCTCTCCCGGAAGGCCGGGATGAGCTTCAGCATCTCGTTCGTCACCCCCTGGGCGGCCGACAGCGACTGCTGACCGCGCAGCGAGGCGATCTCCTCGACCTCGTCGATGAACAGCACGACCGTGTCGAGCTCGGACACCTGAGCGAACGCCTCTCGAAGCGCTGCCGCCAGGCCTGCGGGAGACTCACCGGCCAGCCGGGAGGGGAAGAGCTCGACAAAGGGCCACCCGAGACGGGACGCGACCGCCTTGGCGAACGTCGTCTTGCCGGTGCCGGGCGGCCCGAACAGCACGACGGCGCGGGGCGGCAGGAGGCCGGCGCGCTCGGCAAGCTCGACATGCGCGAGCGGAAGGACCACCCGCTGCTCGATGAGCTCCTTCTCTTTCGCCATGCCCTTCAGGGAGTCCCAGAGGTCGGGCCGCAGGATGCGCCCGCCGAGCTGGCCGAGCAGGCCGCGGTCGGCGAAGGTCACCGCTTCGAGCTTCTCGTAGAAGACGACGCCGGCTCGGGACCGGTAGCCCTGGTGCTCGAGCGCAGCCGCTCCGATC
Organism: Actinomycetes bacterium; assembly: GCA_021790615.1. The sequence goes on from JAJYGW010000340.1 coordinate 4,478, forward strand.
TCAGATC
>JAJYGW010000300.1 GCA_021790615.1 Actinomycetes bacterium
TTCGCGACCCACATGTCCGGGCGCGTCCTCCGGACCAGATGCCCCGGCGCGTCCTCCGGACCAGATGCCCCGGCGCGTCCTCCGGACCAGATGCCCCGGCGCGTCCTCCGGACCAGATGCCCCGGCGCGTCCTCCGGGCACGGATGTCGAGGCACGTTCCTCAGTTGCAGGTGCCCCGGCACGACCCTCGGTCCGAGATGCCGAGGAAGGTCCCTCGTGCCCGGGGTCGCAGGCTGTAGTGTCCTCGCCGTGCAGGAGCGTGAGCAACCCGGCGAGATTGTCGTGGACCAGCCCGGGCCGAGGGTCTTCCGGACGGACCTCCGCCTCGCCGACGGCCGGACCCTTCGGTACTACGACCGGTCGCCGGGACACGACCGCTCCGCTCTCGACCAGCGCGAGCTCGCAAGCGTGGCGAGCGCGTCCGAGGCCCGCTTCGACCCGGCGCTCGGCGAGTGGGTCGTCGTCGCGAGCCATCGCCAGTCCCGAACCTTCCTCCCTGCAGACGAAGACTGTCCACTCTGTCCGACCACGCCGACGCGCTCGACCGAGATCCCGGCCCCCGACTACGAGGTCGTCGTCTTCGACAACCGCTTCCCCTCACTCGTTGCACCGGCTGGCGCACCGCCGAGCCCGGCGGCATCACCGGACGACCCCTCCCCGGTTGGCTACGCCGTGCCGGGTTGGGGTCGCTGCGAGGTCGTCTGCTTCACCTCTGACCACGACTCGTCCTTCGCTGCGCTCTCGGTCGCTCAGGTGGAGACGGTCCTCGCGGCGTGGCAGGATCGGACGGCCGAGCTCTCTGCGCTCCCCGAGGTGGAGCAGGTCTTCGTCTTCGAGAACTGCGGCGTCGAGATCGGCGTCACGCTGTCCCATCCGCACGGCCAGATCTATGCTTACCCGTTCCAGCCACCGCGGGTCCGTCGACAGCTCGACGCAGCTCGGCGTCACCGCGCCCGGCACGGCTCGTGCCTGTGGTGCGACCTCGTCGGCGCCGAGCTCGCGGAGCGCCGGCGGATCGTGCGCGAGAGCGAGCACTGGGTGGCGCTGGTCCCCTTCGCCTCGCGCTGGCCCTTCCAGGTGCAGCTCTATCCCCGGCGTCACGTCGCCGATCTGGCGACGCTGGACGAGGCCGAGTCCCGAGACCTCGCGGTCGCCTACCTCGACGTGATCAGGCGCTTCTCGCGGCTCTTCTCGACCCCGGCGCCCTACATCGCCGGCTGGCAGCAGGCGCCGACGGGGGAGGGGAGGGAACTCGGCCATCTGTTCGCCGAGGTGCTGACGGTGCGCCGGGCCGAGGGCAAGCTCAAGTACCTGGCCGGGAGCGAGTCAGGCATGGGCGTCTTCGTGAACGACGTCACCCCCGAGCGTGCTGCAGCACGGCTCAGGGAGGTTGGGAGCGGCTTCTGAGCCGACCTCTCCACTGCCCTGGCACTGCCTCCGGTGGTGCTGGCCCAGCGGGTGCCGGTGCAGGGAGGTTGGGCCGGTCCCGACCAGCCGCGCCCTGGCGCCGCGCCGACTCGCCTGCCCGCGGCGGCTCAGCCGTGGCTCGCCCCGAGCCGATTGCAGGCCTCGGTCAGGGCAGGGGTGAAGACATCGGGGCTCCGCACGGGGGCATCGTGGCCGAGGGGGACCGGGAAGGTCGGGGCGTTGCCGAGCAGTGCCGCGAGCCGGCGCTGGCGCGCCGGCTCGACGACCAGGTCCGCCTCGGTGACGACGACCGAGCTGGGCAGGCCCAGGGAGGGCGCCCACTCCGTGGCGTCGAACGCGCGTAGCGCGAGGCCTGCCTCCACGAGAGCCACCGGGTCGCTCTCGCGCAGCTGCTCGAGGATCCAGCCTGGCGCGGCCTCGAGCCTGCTCCGGGTCACGGCCTCCGCGACCGACTTCCGCAGACCCTCGGGTGCCGCCCGGGCGGCGAGGGAGACGCCGGCGATGCCGAGTGAGACGAGCTGTGCCAGGGGATCGGGGTCGACGAAGCGCGCGGCGGTCGCGCAGAGGACGAGCCCCGCGAGCGCACCTGGATGGCGCCGCGCCGCGAGCAGGGCGACCGGTCCCCCCATCGAGTAGCCCACGGCGACCACAGGCCCCGTTGCACAGGCTGCTGCCAGCGCAACGACGTCGTCGGCGCAACGCTCGAGCGAGAACGGGCCGTCGAGGCGGGCGCCGCGACCGTGCCCCGGGAGGTCGGGGGCCACGACGCCGAAGCGACCCTCTAGGGCCGGGTAGCACCCGCCCCAGTTGACGTCCGCCGTGACGGTCCAGCCGTGGAGCAGGAGCAGCGTCGGCCGACCCGGAGGAGCCGGGAGCTCGCGCACGAGTGTCTCGCCGCGCCCGGGTAGCCCGACGAGGCGCCCCGGGGGCAGTGCCGGCCCCACGGTCAGTCGCCCACCGTCACGATCTCGACGTCCAGCGTGCGCCCGACTGCCTCATAGGTGACGCGCTCGCCCGCGCGACGTCCGAGGAGTGCCTGGCCGAGCGGCGATGCGGGGGAGATGACCTCGAGACCGTCCCGACGCTCCTCGATCGAACCGACGAGGTAGCGCTCGGTGGCGTCGTCGCCGGCGTAGCGGATCGCGACCACGGAGCCCGCCTCCACGACGTCTCCCCCGGCCTGGCGGTCGATCACGCGGGCCGTCACCAGCATCGTCTGGAGCTGGCGGATGCGGGCCTCCATCTTCCCCTGGCTGTCCTTCGCGGCGTGGTAGTCGCCGTTCTCGGACAGGTCCCCGAGCGCGCGCGCTGCCTCGATTGCCTGTGCGATCTCGACCCTTCCGCGGGTCGTGAGGTCGTCCAGCTCCGCCTGCAGCCGTTCGTACGCTTCGCGTGAGAGCGCGGTGTCACCCATCTCTTCGAGGGTATGCCGCTCGTGCATCGGGGGTGCCGCGTGGGCGCCGGCGCGGGGGCCTGGTCCGCCGAGTGGGCGCCGGCGCGGGGGCGTGGTCCGCAGAGTGGGCGCCGGCGCGGGGCCCCGGTCCGCCGAGTGGGCGTCGGTGGGAGTGCGCGGTGCGTCCTGCGCTGGACCGCTCCCCCCGAGGTGGTTGTAACCTCGGGGGCGCCATGGCAACGAACGCGCTCCACCGGGTCGGGGTCATCGGTGGTGACGGGATCGGTCCCGAGGTCGTCGAGGCTGCGCTGGAGGTGCTCGACTCGGCCGGGTTGCGGACCGAGGTCGAGCGGTTCTCCCTGGGCGCGGACGCGTACCTGCGGGACGGGACGGTTCTGCCCGACGAGGTGCTCGAGGCGCTGCGCGACGTCGACGCGATCCTGCTCGGGGCGATCGGCCCGCCACTCGGCTCACACGAGGTGCCCTCGGGGCTCCTGGAACGTGGACTCCTGCTCCGGCTCCGCTTCGAGCTGGACCTCTACGTCAACCTGCGGCCGGCAGCCACCCCGCCGAACGCGCCGCCGCCGGCCCGCCCAGGCCTGGACGTGGTCGTCGTCCGGGAGAACACCGAAGGACCCTACGCCGGGGAAGGCGGGTTCCTCCGCCGCGGGACGCCCGGGGAGGTCGCCACCCAGGGCTCGGTGAACACCCGCCACGGCGTCGAGCGCTGCATTCGCTACGCCTTCGAGCTGACCCGGTCGCGCCCTCGCCGGAAGTTGACGCTGGTCCACAAGACGAACGTCCTCACCTATGCGGGCGACCTCTGGGCCCGCACCTTTGCCGAGCTGGCACCTGGCTATCCCGAGGTCGAGACGGACTACCTCCACGTCGACGCTGCGTGCATCCATCTCGTCGAGCACCCCGAGCGGTTGGACGTCGTCGTCACGGACAACCTCTTCGGCGACATCCTCACCGACCTCATCGGCGCGCTCACCGGCGGGATCGGCTTGGCCGCGTCGGCCAACCTGAACCCGGCGAGGACGGGGCCTTCGCTCTTCGAGCCGGTCCACGGAGCAGCGCACGACATTGCCGGGACGGGTCGCGCGAATCCCCTGGCCGCGATCCGTTCAGCGGCCATGATGGCGGACTTCCTCGGCGAGCCGGAGGTGGCGGAGCGGGTGGAGCGCGCGGTCGCGGCCGTCGCTGCCGATCCGACCCTCGCCGGTGCCGAGAGCCTCGCTGTCGCAGGGACCAGTCGTATCACCGAAGCCGTTGTGAGGAGGATCTGAGATGCCCGTCACCCCCACCGCAAAGATCTGGATGGATGGCCACCTGGTGGACTGGGACGACGCGCGCATCCACGTCCTCAGCCACACGCTCCACTACGGCTGCGGGGTCTTCGAGGGGATCCGGGCCTATGCCACGGCGGACGGACCGGCGATCTTCCGCCTCTCGGACCACATCGGCCGTCTGCTCCGGTCGGCCAAGATCTTCCTCCTCGACGTGCCCTTCTCGGAGGAGGAGCTGATCTCGGCGACGGTGGAGGTGGTGCGGGCGAGCGGCCTCGACGCCTGTTACATCCGCCCTCTCGTCTACCTGGGCTACGGCGAGATGGGTCTCAACCCGCTGCCGGCCCCGGTCCAGGTGTCGATCGC